>JACDOC010000004.1 GCA_017656295.1 Bacillus sp. (in: firmicutes)
ACTATTTCGATGAAGAAACAGACCTATACTATTTGATGGCGCGTTATTATGATGCCAATATCGGTCGTTTCCTCACACGAGATTCGTTTCATGGGTTTGAGGATGATCCGCAATCTTTAAACTTATATTCTTATACAAAGAATAATCCAGTAATATACGTTGATCATGATGGGCATAATCCATTGCTGATAGCCGCGGCTAGAATGATAATAAGATATGCGGCCCCTCAATTAAAAAAATGGGGCTTAAAAGCAGCAACAAAAATAGCCACTTATGCAAAACGTGTATTAAATAAATTTACAAAAGAGTTTGATATTAGAGTTAATCCTCATTCAGACCAGATTGTATTAGTTTTAAAAAAGCAACGAAAAAAAGGAGAAGATGCCCGAATATTTTCCTTAGACTATCATCATTTACCAGCCATTAAAAATAAAAAAGGGCTACCACAACCTGGTAGGATTTTTCATTATCATATAGCTCCAAACCCTAAAATACATTATGTTTTTGGATGGTCTGTAAAAAGAGGATATTATGTTCCTAAACATCCTCTCTACAGATTAGTTTAATAAAAAGGGGAGAATTTTTGAATTATGTATACCTTAAATGTTCAAAATTATAAAATCTGTAACGGCTGCAAACAAAAAAAAATAATGGATATTGTCCAATTACAAAATAAAACGAAGTGTCCAATCCAAACACACTTTCGTTATACTATAGAAGAGGGAATAAAAAATAGATTTTATATTAGCCAAACTTCAGAAAATATAAGCTTTTTATCTCAATTCTTATTAGATTTGAATCAATTTCCAATATATATATTGATTCAAATGAATGACTTTTCTATAAGTGAAGGGTTGGGAGAAAAGCTTTTAAATTGGCTATATCTAAGAAACAGTCAAATTCATTTTTTTGATTATAACGGAATAATAATGAGCGAACCTAATTCTGTAGTAAATGGGTATTGCCTGATCAAAATAACAAGCTTAAATAGTACCGATGCATCTGATTTAATTGATTTTCTTTTCCCATTCTTCACAAGTAACGAATTTGTGAGCTTTTGGTTAGGAGAACTCCCTTGTTTTATAGTTTATAATAATCACATTTTTCTAGATGTTCAAAATGCAGTAATTATAGTTGGTTATGATGGTGATGGTATAGATTTTTTAGATAAAAAAAATCAATGGAATTACGAAAAATTTTGTAGAACCTTAAGTGATGTTTTTATAATTAAAAACTATAATGAGGTAACATTTGATACAAAATATTGTAGTATAAATAGATATTAAATTTTGCAACATCGATCCGAAATCATTAAACCAATATGCGTATACCCATGGAAACCCAGTCCGTTATATAGACCCCGAAGGAAACTGGGTATGGCTCGTATTTAATGCAGCCATGGCCACATATGACGGATACCAAGCCTATAAAAAGGCAAAAGCACAAGGGAAGCGTGGATACAAATTAGCACTAGCAGTCGCATGGGCTGTGGCGGGGAATTATATTAAAGTAGGGAAAGTTTAAAAATATTTAAACTTAGTTAATGGTAGCGTTTTAAAGAAAGCCTCTAAAGTGGCTTTTCAGGCGGCTAGAAATGTTGGTAAATTTTCTGTTTCTAATAAGCACTTGGCAAACGCTGGTGGTAGATATAGAAAATTTAATACAACAAGTCAAAGAGAGGTTAGAAGGATAATTTACGCTGCTCTAAGATCAAGAAATGCTCAGTTTTTACCTAATAACCAACCTAACTCCTATGTGGTAATAACAAATCTAGGTCGAAAAATAGGCACTAAAGGCGAAACAAGAGTTAAAGTTGTTGTAGGAGGTAACGGTAAAATATGGACAGCGTATCCAATCAAATAGAACTAAAATTTATCTTCGATATAGATTCAAATAAAAAAATAGAAAAAGAATTAATTGCAAGTTGTGACTACAAATTAATCGTGGATATAGAAGGGAGATTGGATATTTATGTAAACGACAAGTTGTTTTTTTCTGATCAGTATATATTGTTGTTAGAATTAGGTATAAGCTTGACTAAATGGATTCAAAAAATTAAATTAGATAAAACAGAAGACTTTAAATATGTAACAATGGATTATAATGATGGACCTATTTTAGAATTTATTAAATGTTCTAATAACAGATGGCGTATTTATTCACAATGGCAAGAATTTGAATGTCACATGGAAATCCCTGAATATACATTAGTACAGGTTGTAGAACATTTTTTAATTGATTTACAGGAACGGTTGTTAAATACGTATCAAATTAATCTCAAGGATTATGTAAACAACTAAATTTACAAGTCTTTAATGAGTCAGAGAAGAGTTCTCTGGCTCATTTTCGTTTAAAACAGTATTGATTCGCTTGGGTTAACCAACAAGGCATTAGTAGAGCGTATTTTATGGGCATGAAAATGATCCAAAATCATTAAACCAATATGCGTATGCCCATGGAAACCCCGTCCGTTATATGGACCCAGAAGGGAATTGGGTATGGCTCGTATTTAATGCTGCCATGGCCACATATGACGGATACCAAGCCTATAAAAAGGCAAAAGCACAAGGGAAGCGTGGATACAAATTAGCACTAGCAGTCGCATGGGCTGTGGCGGGGAATTATATTAAAGTAGGGAAAGTTTATAAGTATTTAAGAATTGCTAAGGGTACGGGTAAAGTTACAAAAGGTGGATTGAACTTTACTAAAACTACTGCAAAGCATATGGATAATCCAGACAGAAGAGTTCCAATACAAATCCTACAACAAGCGATAAAGGGTAAAGGTTATAAAGACCCTAGAGGTTCAAATGCACGAATGTACTATACTATAATGTATAGAAATGGTAAGAAGTACAACTTAGAAGTTCTATATGATAAGAAAACAAATACAATCTTGCATTTTGAGTATGCTAGGAAAGCAATGGGGCCATTAAAGGCTATTCCTAAATAAAGGAGGGAAAATGCTTGGATATTGATTATTCAAAGAAGTTATATCAATTGATACAGGATTACTTAAATAAACAAATTGATACTGAGACTTTTTCAAATGATTTTACTGTAATTTATAATTTACATGTAGACTATGATAGTTTAAGTACTAAGGAACTTAAATTATTTGGTGAGTTATCAGAAATAACTAGTCGATTTTCACCTTTTGAAGAAGACCTTAAAAAATATAATTGTTACTTTAATGCAAATGATGTTGAAAAAAAAGCAAAAGAAGTTCTCAAAGAATTAAGTAAAAATTGAACCATAACTTTATATTGTTACAAAAAGCCTTAGGAGATAAATTCTCTTTAAGGCTTTTTACATAGACGTAATGCCGAATAAACCGCTTGTGTTACAACCTAAACATATAACCCACGACCCCCTTGCATGATAATTTTTTGAGTTATCTTGTACGCACAGGATGAGTTTGAAAAAGATGTCCAATTTTATAATTTTCATCAACAATAAACAGCAAATGGCTACTAAGACGTATAGGATATTAGTAACTATTATAATGTATTTATTAGGAAACTAATAATTAAAGCAGAAGGGAAAAGAGGATACAAACTATGGTCTGCTGTTGCCTGGGCGGTTGCTGGTAATTATATAAAAGTTGGTAAAATAAGCAAATATTTAAAACTTGCCAGAACTTCGAAAAAAGTTAGAATGACTACTGCTCAAGCAACTGCTTTAGCATATAGTTTGGGATATAAAAAGACAAGTTATAAATCTCATGGTCAACCAGTGTTTAAAAAGGGTAATAGGTATATCACTCCTGATGTTGACTCTCATAGTGGTGGTGTATGGAAAATGGCAACATCAGTAAAGAATTTAGGAAGTAAAAAAACAAGACTTGGAACATATGATGCTAGCTTAAAAAGGATTGGTGATTAAGTGTATTATTGGAGAGTAACCAAATACAATCCTCTATATCGTAGTGAAAAAGATGTTTATCTTAAAGATGAATGGACATCTTTTTCAGATGTTGATGGAATCAATTTAACTATGGATGAATATTTATTGACAGAAAATGCTTATGTGAATGCAGTTTTTTATTTCATGAGTGATATGGGTATTACGACTTTAGAAATATCTGATCTAGAGAAATACGATTTAGAAGAAATAGGTCAGAGTGGACAAATACTATATCCAAACGAAATGATTAGTCTTAAACCTGGTAAATTTAAAAACGGGATTTCATAGGAGACTTCACAGAAAACAATACTTTCATGCAGTAAACAGTGTTAAAGTTATACAAGAAATAAAAAAAGGGTTAAAGCTTCCCTTAAATTTATAAAAACCTGGCTTTCGGTTAGAAGTAAACTCGCTCCATTTTAATAAAGAATAATTAAGATTAATTGCGGGTAGACTTTAGTATGAATGATGACATTTGTGCTAAATGTTTACCCGTAATGATAAAACATGAGGGATGGTTGTTATGCTCCTACAAATGGAAATAATAAAAAAACTTAAAACCTCTCATCAGATTAGATGTTCCAAAAATAATCATTTTTTATGTCACACCATGGAAAGAAAAACAGTCATTTATCGACAAGATAATTGGGAAATAGTTAAAGAAATTAAAAGGCCTAGCTATCCAGCAAACATACGATTTTTCAATAATGATAACCACTTGTTAATAAATAGTACAGATGGTCAAATCTATATATACGATACTAATAATTTCGAAAAAATAAATGAATTTAGATCAAGAAAAAACTTTCGACTAATAGAAGGGGATATAAACATTACTAATGACAACCGACAAATTATTCTCCCAGTTATAAGTGAAGATAAGGCACAAATTGGGGTTATTAACATACAAACAGGAGAAAGAAAATTATTAACTAACTTTCAATACGAAGATAACATTCTGGAATACAATCAATATATTTCTTCTGAAAAAAAACACTTATTCACCCTTACTTTTATTAATTTAAAAGGATTTTATGAGAACAAATTAGTGAAAGTATCAGAACCTGTAGAGGAAAGTTTAATTGAAGAAATATACAACAAGCGAATTATGATATGGGAAAAAGCTTTATATAATCCAATATTTGAGCACTATATTTTAGTTAATGAAACTGAAATCATTTTATTAAATAAAGAATTTAACAAGGTAATAAATAGGAAATCGATATCGAATGGAAAAGACATTGGTTATTTCTATCACGTTGGCTTGTCTAATGACGGTAACTACATTTTATTAACTTTTAGTAAATATATTTTCATTCTTAAATATGACGATTTATCAATTGTGAGATCAGAAAAAATCCCATATGCTTGCTTTGGAGAATTTAGTTCTGATGATCAGCATCTCTACATCGGAACATGGAAAGAAGGATATATACTTAAAAACAACTTATAACAGACTGTCGACCAAACCTACTTCAAATCTTTGATTTGCGAGTAGGTTGTCTTTTTTATAATTTACCTTCCATTTCCTGAGGGAATTTATGTTGGACTTGCCTTTGACCAAGTCCAACATGCCAATTTCTTTAAGTTCATGGAGGAAAAAGTAAGTATTGCATGCAGGGACAATTTTTTCAACCTTCTAAGTGTCATCAAGCCACCAAGAAGTGGGTATTACGACTGGCTCAAGCGTGCGAAAAGTAAACAGAAAGAACAAAAAAAACAACTCACTCAACAGATTCGAAAGGAGTATCTAAAGTCCCGTAAGATTTACGGAAGCCCAAAAATTACGCAAGAACTACGCAAACAAGGGATTCGTGTGTCTCAAAAGACGGTCGCTCGCATCATGAGCGAAGAAGGCATGAGATCCATTACCGTCCGTAAATTCAAAGCCACTACGAACAGTAACCATCCTTACAACGTATATGACAATCTATTGAAACAACCCTTCCAAGCAACGGCTCCGAATGAAGTAAGGATGGCGGATATTACGTACATTCCTACCGATGAAGGCTGGTTGTATTTAGCGAGTATCATGGATTTATATATTCGTAAGATTGTAGGATGGTATATCGATACACGAATGACAAAAGAGTTAGTCATCGAAGCGTTACAACGGGCTTTAAACAGCGAAAAACCAATGGAACGAGTGATTCATCATTCAGATCGTGGAAGTCAATATGCTTCGAATGACTACCAGCAACTTTTACAGGAACATCATTTTCAAGTGAACATGTAGAGACGTGGAAACTGTTACGACAACGCTTGTATCGATTCGTTTCATAGCCTCATCAATAAAGAGTGCATTTATCTGAATCGATTCCGTACGCGAAAAGAAGCGAAACAAGCGATTTTCAAGTACATAGAATGCTTCTACAACGGGAAAAGAAGTCATTCCGCTCTTGGCTATGTATCCCCATGTGAATTTGAGGCTGCTTACTACGCTAACGAGAGAAAAGCAGCTGCCTAACTAAGTTCAGCTATTTATCTCTGTTTAACGTGACCGTTTTCTTGACATAACACCAGGTTTAGATTAGGCAAAAAAACAGTCAGAATGCTTTATACATAATGTTTGCAGATTATTGTCAACAACGATTTAAAATTGCATCTCCCAAAATTTTGATGAAGATATTAAGGGTATCATGTGTTTAAATAATATTTTTTAGAAAAGTATTAAGCGAATTGGTAAAAGATTTTTTTTTAGTAAATCTAACTTGACTCCCCCATATATTTGACGTTTGATGACCTTTAAACATTTGACTTGTCCTTCTACAATGTCGTTGCTCCAAGAGTAGGATAACGCTTGATTGCCAATTTCTAATGCTTCCTTTACCAATTGTGGCTTAAAATCTCTCGAATGCAGTCTTCGTTTCATATGAATTATAAGCTCCCTTCATTTGAACACTTCAATAATAAAAAACAACCTTAACCAGTGTCCAAATCCATTAGGGGCTAATAAGACACTTCCACATAAAAGTCTAGCGATAACGTTGTACATGAGAAGTAATCAAAGTACTTATTCATGTTTTTTCAAAATGATGTTCGATGATCTTTGTAATGAGTGTATATTTTTTTAAAAAATCTTTTGAAAAACAGAAACATTTTTGTTTTTTATGCGTCTTTTATAGCGGAAGGAGGGTGGAAACCATTGCCAATAAGTTTGAATTCGATATACTTATGCGCTTATATTCGAAATCCCTTTTTCGCTATCTATACGGATTAACCAATGATTATCATTTGGCGGAGGATCTCCTGCAGGAAACGTTTTATAAGGTTTATTTACATGTAAGCAGCATAAACGAGGTAGCACAAATAAAATCATGGCTTTACCGGATAGCCTATAACACCTTCATCGACCACTGTAGAAAAACTAAAAAGATGCAGCTTGTACAGGTGGATGATTTCTTTGCGTCGTTAAAGCTAGATCCATTATTAGAAACGGAAAATGCGTTCCTGCAGAAATATGAAATGGAATTGATTTATAAACATTTGGCCACTATGAAAGAACTGTATCAAAAAGCCATTATTCTCGTCGATTTAAAAGGATTTAGCTACAAAGAAGCGGCCGAGCTGTTAAACGTAAAACTCCCTTATTTAAAAAGCCTTGTGTTTCGGGGCAGGCGGGAATTAGAAAAACGATTACGCAATGAGGTGAAGGGATGAGAAAAGACGAGTTAAAACAATTATTGCAGAAATATCAAAATGGCACACTACGCAAAGAGGACGAACAGAAAATAGAGGAGCTTCTAGAAAGTTTTGACGTATACAATGAATTTCTCAATGAAACCCTTCATGATGAAGGGATGAAGGATGCCGATCTCGCAAAAATGATAAAAAAGGCCCAACAAAAATTCTTTTTTAGAAATATGCTGCTTGTTCTATCTTTTATACTCGTTATTGTTCCGCTATTGACCATGTTTACTTTTGTTTATTACGGCTGGGGGCGAGAGCATAACAGAGGGAACGAATTTATTGAAACCATTCGAACGGTGAGTGAAATGACAGTACCAAACGTGTATGTAGATTACGATACTCTGGATGTTGAGATCAAGCCCTTTACCATGACAGTCACGACCGACAAATATAAATTGATTGATGATAAAAAAAGTTATATAGGCAAGGATACTTACAAACTATTTTTAAATGATGTGTTTGCTAAAGAATCGAATTATCGAGCGATTGGGTATTCGATTCATCACATTGGAATCAACTTTATTCATCCAAAAGCCAAATACTTTTTACCTGACGAACGAACAAAAATTAAATCTCTCCCGGGAGATTGGCCGATTGAAATCTATATTTCCTTGGATCGGACCTATTCCTTAAAAGAAATAAATAAAAAATTCAAGGGATATAATATGACATGGCTTGCATTAGACACAGGTGTAGAGGAACAGATGAGGAATGATTTAGATTTCATCCAAACACCAGCAATTGGCTTTCCATACAAAAAAGTGCATGTAGACTCTATATTCAATCGTTCGTTTACTGATTACGAAGAAGTAGTCAAAGGGCTCGAGCTATTGAACAAAAACGAAAAATGGGCAACACAGCTAACAGAATACAAAGACTTAAAATTGGCCGAGCGACTAAAATGGGTAAAAAAACATAAAGAATTGAAGATTTATGGATTCGCCATTACTGGAACCGCCGAAGATGTTTTGTCTCTAGAAAAGATGAAGGAAGTAAACGTAATTCGATTGGGTCAGATCAATTTGCCATAGCAAAGGAGGGATAATCAAAAATGATAATGGTAAAAATCAATATGCTAAATACATTGGTGGCTATATTTTTGCTTATTTTGTTAAATGTACAAATTATAGCGGAGATCCCTGTTTTTGATATTAGTTACATTTGGATTTCATTGTTCGGAATGCTCATATGCTTGCTTGGCCTCAAAAAAGAAGATCGATTCTATTCATATTTAGGGGGTATCCTTCACTTCATCGTTATAGTTTCTTGTATAGGAATGATTTGGTTTGGCATAGGCATTAATTACAAGCCATAATATTTGCTGCGAAATGCGAAACTTAAAGAATTTCTATTAACAACATTTTCATTTGAAATGTCGGACACTTATGATAGTGGACGTCTGTCAAAGTTCAATGTTTAGTTCTTAATACTAAGAAGCCAGTTAATCCAAAAATAATTTTTAAAAAAGCAAGTATATTTTATAGGATTGAAGAATATACCTCACTAAATATGTATACAAATGTGCACATATAAAATAGGAGGTGTAAATAATGGAGCAAGATTTTCGCAAAAAAACCTTTCGAGGTGCAAAAATTGAAGATATTATCTTGGAATTAGAGAAACTAAGCTCATTATGTGAAGAAAAATCAAAAAGTAGTGACCAATTAGAAAGACAACGTTTTTATGAAGGAATGGCTATTGCTTATACAACTATTGCAGTGAAATTAAAAGGTGACTTCGATTATATTGAGCCGAAAGTAATTGATGAGATGTACAGTTCCATAGAGAAATCTTCAATTCCAAATAATATTAGCAATACACAACACGTTGAAACTTGTTCTTTTTGTCGCAGAAGTAAAGAAGAAGTCGAGGAATTAGCTATGGGACCAGGAGTTTCTATATGCAGTGAATGCCTAGAGTTTGGTGCAGAAGTTATTAAATCACATTCCACAGAAATTTAGATTCTACAACAAACAGGTGTGTTACTTTTATAAGGATAGGAAAGCCTTCAAAAATTTAGGTGTTTCCCTTGTTTTTTATCTAATTATCAACAATAACATTTAACACAGCCTATTCATTAAAAACGGTTCAACTTTTTACAATTGATGCATCTTTATTTTAAATCACAGAAGACATATATCAAGAAGAAAAGGGATTGTATGGACAATTCAGTTTATATCTTGAATATGCATAACCAAGTAATCGTATTTTCGGAATAATTTTTTCCACTTACTTTAAGAAATTCATCAATTGAAGTTAATCGAAAATCTCCTTCGTGAAAAAATTGACGAAGAAGAAATGATTAATCGAAAAATTATTTACGGTGACTCATACTCCTTCCAAGAGGATGAACACGATGTTATTTTCTTATCTATGGTTGTTGTTCCGAATATGAGAATTCAAAGGCTTATTTATCATACACAAGACAGGAAACGTTATTCTATAGTGTACTAATCATTGTAAACGATTCTATATAAGAAACGAAAATATGGGTAATATCACTGAATAACTTCTTAATTATTACGATGATTTAGAATAACAATTCATCCTTTCGAATTTTCTTACAGAAAAACACGATGTTATAATTCAGGAATTGAATATTAATGCATCAAATCTAAAAAATCAAGAGGATATGTATTTAAGTCATTTTATAAGAGGATATTTTGCTGGCGATGGAAATATTAATCCTCGTGGCTATGTAGTCAGTTTTGTTGGTAGATCTCTAGATTTTATGGTTGCATTGGAGAATCATGTAAAAACATGTGGATTTAAAGTTAACTTAACTAAAAAAGAAAAGAAAATCATATTCGTTTATATATGAGCAGCCGAAAAACCATAAAGGAATTTTATGACTGGATTTATCATGATAAAGGATTGTACTTAAAACGCAAATTTGAAGCGTTCCCGGATCAAACTTTGGATACATAAACATCGCAAAACGCGAAATTAAAGACAAAACATGCTGTTGCCGAAAGAAAAAAGCTTTTGATTAATAAAATTATTGCATTCATCAAGCGTGTGGAACTGCTGGAATTACATTAGGAACGTATTATACATGGTTAAAACGTGACAAATCATTTAACGAAGAATTTTATAAAATTAAAGAAAGGGCAGTTAAGTAGCGAATAACTGCTTTATATATTTTAGATTTTAGTTTACATAATATATATTATAGGAAGTCGAATAAGAAAAGAAATATTCTGTCTCAAATGTAAAGTATACTTAAAGTTTTGAGACGAAACAAAAAATTGAATTGAATTTTAATCAAAATAAAATATTCGATTTACTTGTTCGAACTTCGATAACCGCTTGAGCTAGCTTGATTTACAAAATAAATAATCAAATATAAGTTAACAAATCACCTCCTAAATATAGTTTAATTTGAGAATATTTTTTGATAATTAAACTTTTTACATCCATTCGTTTCATCAATCCACGGTTCCATATTGTTTAATCGTAACGTTAATGTCCGTATCAATTCTTATTTTTGGATACATTTTATACCATTCTTTTTCTGTCAAGTTAGCGTATTCCCTTTTTGACTTTAATTTTCGACCAAATCCAAACGGATCAGAGCCCAATTTTTGTAACTTTGCTAATAATTCATTTAGTTCCTTTTCCATTGCTTTATTGATTTCTTTTTCAAGTTTTTTGATTTTTTTAGCATCTAATGGGATTTCTACTGATATTTCATATATGTTCCCTTTTATATCGAATTCCAAAAGAAAATGGTGTTTATCTAATACTTCAATTTTTGAAAAAGAATCTGACGGTAAAAAGCTTACTCGTATAGTATCGTGGTTATATTTCTTCATCTCTTCTTTATCAACAATTTTTTCGATTGGAATCGCAATGGTTTTCATTCCGTACCCATCATGGCTTACTCGTAAATATTTTATATACATGGTTTCATCTAGACTAATTGTCCCAACGACTTTATCTTTTCTAAACACTGCTGTCTTATCAATGAATGGCGGGTCCCCTTCTTTATATTTAATAACCGGAACAGCAGGATCAATTCCTACTTCGTATAGAATAGACATAAAGTCATGAAGATTTGTATTTGTTAAGGACTCATCTATTCTCATTTTTTCCATCATACGGTATATATATGTTCCAACATCTTGAGCATCCTCAAATTCACTAGCATTAATGATGTTTTCTGCTGAATCTTCTGCAATCAACACATGAACTAAGCTCCCAATATTACTATCACGTTGGACCGTATCGAGTAAATACATGAGCCCTTGTTCTTCAGCAAGCTTTTTTTGAAAAAGAATCGCCCGCAATTGACCGGATGAAACATGATGACTTGTTTTTTTCTCCATTTCTTGCCTGGCATCTTTACTCGTTATTCCTTCTGCTGAAATTACATAATACGATTTTTGCTTATGAGGATCAAACTGGAGAAAAGAAGCAGTTAGAATTACCCCTTCCCCATCTTTTAGATCAAATCCAGAGACCGTCATGATTCCTTGTTTTTCAAGCTGTCGATTAGGCAATGTACAACTTGTTAGAAAAAACAGGCTGAAAACTAATAGGAAGATTTTCAAGTGCTGTCCTCCCCTCTTCGTGTCCTTTTTACATGGATCCAACTCCAAAAAAGGAGAATAATCGGGTAACAAAACCAAAGGTAAAAACCACTCATTCCTACATAGTCAATAAACTGATTATGTTCCGTCCGGTCATTTAAAAATAAACTCATGACAAAAACAATGACACCAATTATCCATACACTATATTTCTGTTTAAATTGAAAAACTTTTTTAATACCTTTAGAAGCAATCCATAAAAAAATAGATAAGTTCGTTAATATGACAAACATCCATAAGGAAATAAACACATATTCAAACCGCTCTATAAATGGTAATTTTACGATACTGATGATATTTAACGCAGCCCAAATCGTCCGTTCAAGCTGCGCGCCGCTAAAATACAGAATAGCTAACAAAGTAAACGCACATACAAAAAATGTTGTAAAACCGTTAGCAAGTAATGAGTACATAAAGATCTTTTGTTTTTCTTTTATATAAGGATAAATAAAATACAGAACTTCAAAGCCAATCATGGTAAAACTTGATCGATATACCCCTCTAGCCAACTCAGGTATAGACGCTTGGAAAATTGGTTTCATACGATCTAAAATGATGTGATCCAGGGCTGGTATCATCGAACATATAATCCATACGGTTATAAAAAATGTGATAAAACATATGCCTGCGATAATACGTATTCCTCCTAATACGGTATATATACTTACTAAAATTAATGCAAGAGCCCATACCCATTCATATAATCCCTCATACCCCCATGTTGCTGATATTTCAATATAGCCCATCATGACAGCATAATAACCACCAATAAAATAACAGATGAAAATGACATTTAATAAACGTCCTCCAATTGGCCCTGCTAATTGAAGGTGAATATCAAATAAGTCTTTATTTTGAAAATATCGGCTTGTTTTAGTAATTACATAAACTAATATAGAGATGATCATCCCTGTAATAAGAACGACAAACCAACTGTCTTGTTTCGTTTCTGTATAGAGAATACGTGGAACACCAATAATTCCTATACCCATTTGGGTTGTATGGACAATATAAAAAACTAAAAATGCGTTTATGTGATTGACGGAATGTTTTTTTTTGGCCAAACAGCTCCCTCCTACTCCTCATCAACGTCCCAAGTTCTGTTCATTTTTGACCAGCGATAACAGTCAGATGGTCGATTAGAAATAGCGCGTTTGTAATAATATGGAATCGGTAAACGGAAAAGAAAATATTTCAAATCATCTTTTCGAAATGGATAAAGCGGTGACAAATATGGTCTTCCAAGAGATGTTAATTTCAATAAATGAGTTAATAAAAAAATAAAGCACAACATAATCCCGTTAAATCCCCAAAAACCTGCTGCAATCAAAAATGGAAATCGTAAGATACGGAGCGCTGTCCCCATTTCATAGGTAGGTGACGTAAAGTTGGCTAATGCACTTAATGAGACGACAATAATTAAAATGTTACTTGTTAAACCTGCTTCAACCGTAGCTTGTCCTAAAACAATTCCTCCAACAATCCCCATCGTTTGCCCTACTTTTGATGGAAGTCTTGCACCGGCTTCCCGTAAAAGGTCAATCATCACTTCTAAAAGCAGAGCTTCCAATAAGGGGGGGAAAGGAACGACTACTCTAGATTGGCCAAGGGTAATTAATAAATTAGAAGGAATTACTTCATTATGAAACGTTACTGCTGCCACATAAATGGGGGTAAAAAAAACAGAGATTACCATACCAATAAATCGCATCATACGTAAGCTAGAACTTAAAAACCATCTCATATAAATGTCTTCGGTGGATTCAAAAAAACTTAAGAACGTAGAAGGACAAATGATCGCAGTTGGACTTTGATCAACGATGATGCCAATCCTTCCTGAGCAAATAGAATAAACGAAACGATCAGGCAATTGCGTTAATAAATATTGCGGAAAAATAGATAAAGAATTATCATCAATCATTTGTGCCAATACGGAACTATCCATTACATCTTCAACATGTATGTCTTGTAGCCGTTGCTTTACCGTTTCAACGTTATCTTCATCAGCAATATCTTTAAGATAAACAATCCTTACTTTTCTTTTAGAACGTGTTCCAATCGTAAGTTCCTCTGTAATTAACCGTTCATCACGAATCAATTTTCGAATCATATTTAAGTTCGTATTTAATGATTCAGTAAATGCAATTTTTGGACCTAATACTAATGATTCGGTTTCTGCTTTTTCTAACGAACGTTCCTTACCATCGGAGATTTCTAGTAATAATCCTTCATTTGTATTTTTTAAGTAAACATACAAAAAACCTGATAAAAGTAATTCAATAACATTTTCGTTTACTGGTTTTATATCCTTAATTGGTATATTAGTTTGAATATATGAGATATTTATCTGTTCCCGAGAAAGTTTATTAAAAAAAGGGATAATAACTCGTTGCACCGTATCCTCATTAACAATAGGATTCATAAAAATAAGCTGAATGATTTGATCGTCTATTGATATCTCACGACAAATAAGATCAGGAGAATGATTGAGCTTCTGTTGTATGTATTCAAATGATGGAGCTTTTACTGATTTTTTTCTAAAAAACATAGCCATCCCCCTTTATTCACAACTTTAGTATGTTCGTCCAAATGATGAATCTATTCATTTTTCCAAATAAAAAACGTACAGGTCTTCCCTGTACATCAGTCGATTCGTTTTTGTAAATATTGTCTAGGTGTTCCGAGGTAAAGACATTGTTGAAACTCCGGATAAATAGAAATAAATTCAATATATATCGGAACATCTAAAAGCCAAGGATAGTAGGTGTAAAACTTGTTGTCCCCATTGATAATTGCTGCTAAGGCAAGAGGGAGTTCCCGTTTAAAAATGTGGTAGCGAATCATGGAGAGATTTTCATCAAATTCTCCTTCGCTTACATATACTCGTCCGCGTAATTCGTACTCACCACACGTACGGGACCAATTGGCTAACACTTCATTGCGCATTTGTTGGTTAATCGCTTGTTCGTCATATGAAAGACCAATTGTTAAAAAGAGTTGACCAGTTTTATCGGAATGGGTCAACGTATACTTTCGGTCATCTATCGGCCAATGAGGTGTCGCAGGGGGAACAATCGTCGTTGTTAGTTTTTCCGGATGGAATGTTGCCATTGTAAGCCCTCCTTCTCTTTCATAGGTAAAGGCCTACAATAACATATGACAAATCAATTCGTTCAGTTCTTCTTTTTTTCATACGAATTAAACGTTACGTCAAGTAACTGCCACTCGTTATTTTCGTAATACCACGTAGATTGGACGGTTCCAATGGCATCGGCGTGGTAGGCTCCGCTTATTTGTTGGTAGCCGCGTAATCCTGGTCCTTCTTTTCCATCAATGCTCTGAACAACTTGGAAATAAGCAATCGGCGGAATCATTAATTCGGTCGGCTCATTTAATTTTCCGTTATAATAAAGACCAAGTCGATCATAATCCTTTTTACGGTCCGTTAAATTGAGATGATAGCTTTCTTTCGTAGCTGGAATCGTAATGACCGCTCGATAATTATCTTGAAAACTTCCTTCCACAACAAGCGTAGGTAATGAGATTTCTTGTTGTTTTTCTTGTTTCAATGAAGAGAGGTTGTACGTATAAAACCCTCCGCTTCCTCCAGTCGCTGAAGATTCAAACAGTTGTGGAACCCCGTTATGAATCAAATCAACAAACTGAATTTCAGGATCATATCCCGGTTCATACTTGATTCGGAACGTTTGACCTGTTGCAGAATCGATTTCTGCCCATACAACTTTCCAAAAAGCTGCATTCGGTTCAAAGCGAATCCCCTTTAGTGTAATTTTATCTTTTTTTCCATCCCCGGTTACATCTTCTTTATACACTTGAATGATCTCTGCATTTTCATATTCTCCGGCATGGATCCCTTGCAGCGGATAGAATAGTGAAAAGATGATGACACTAAACAAAAACCATCGTTTCATCTTAACTACCCCCTCTTTCTTATAGTTTCTTTATCAGTGTTTCCTTTCTATCAAAAGTTATGTAGGTGAAAGAGTACAAGAAACTTAATGAAATCCTATTATTGCAGTCATTTATCAATAGATATTTAATAAAATGCGCCTTAATAAGCGACAATATTTAATAAAGCTTCTTTTTGGACGAGTAAAAATGTCGGATTTGCACTAAATAAATTTATTCATGCACCGCTTTCAAATTTTTTGTACTTTATTTAAAAAGTGTTTAAGTACTTTAAACGTTTTTACACCTTCATTTCCTTTTTTGAGCCTAAAAACAGAGGTAAATACCATTATGTGATATTGATCATTTTAAATAAAGATAAAAAAATCCCCTTTCCCAAACGGAAAAGAGGAAAAATTAAATGCTTATTTTTCACCGGTATATTTAATTCCGTTATTAAAGTATTTATTAAAAAATACATAAAGCAACAATACTGGTAAGGTAAAGATCATAGACGCAGCCATTATATAGTTCCAATAGCTAATATACTGCCCTTTAAATGAGTTCAAACCTAGCGGAAGTGTGAACAACTCTGGGTCAGATAAGACGATGAGCGGACGCATGAAATCGTTCCAAAACGACATAAACACAAAGATGGCTTGAGCAGCTAAAGCTGGTTTGGCCAATGGTAAAACAACTCTAAAAAACGTCCCAACGCGTGATAATCCATCAATGGCAGCCGCTTCTTCTAATTCTTTTGGGAAGTTGACAAAAAACTGGCGCATCATAAAAATAAACGTGGCATTGACCATCGCTGGGACAATCATCCCTTGATAACTGTTGAGCCAGCCTAATTGTTTTAAAATTAAATAGTTTGGAATCATCGTGACTTGGCCAGGAATCATTAACACGGCCAAAATGATTATAAACCACGATTTTTTACCCGGAAACGATAATCTAGCCAGCGCATATCCGGCCATGGAATTAAATAACAAGTTTAAGCACGTCCCGATGACTGCAATGATTAGACTATTTAATAACCAACGTGGGAATAACGGTTGCTCAACAAAGACCGTCATATAGTTTTCCAACGTAAAATTCTTTGGAATAAAGTTGATACTACCGCTCACAATTTCTTCTAATGTTTTAAAGGATGAAGATAACGCCCAAAGAAATGGGATAAGCGTCACAATGGCATATATAACCAGGATGGTATATAAAAATGCTTTTCCTAAACGAAATCGACCCATACTGGTGCCTCCTTTAATACATAGACTCTTCTTTCGAGAGTTTTCGTTGAATGATTGTTGCAATCAAAATAACAACGGCTAATAGCAAAGACAAAGCAGCGGCATATCCCATCGTACCTAAGCTTTTAAAAGCATATTGATATATTAATAAAACCACTGTCAACGTCGAGTTGTTAGGTCCACCGGAACCTCCCGAAAAAATATACGACTGATCAAATAATTGAAACGTTCCGATAATCCCCATAATCACAACAAAGGAAGTCACTGGACGTAAATTTGGTACCGTAATTTTGAAAAACTTTTGAATCGCATTTGCGCCGTCCAGTTCAGCTGCTTCATATAACGATTTCGGAATATCTTGTAAGGCAGCTAAATAAATGACCATGAAAAAAGGGGCTGTTGACCAAATGTTCATAATCATAATAGCTGTTAATGCTACTTTAGGATCTCCAATCCAGTTGTATGTAGGTAAATGGAAAAATTTTAAAATATGATTGATTAACCCATTCTGGTTATACATCCACATAAAAATGAGCGTAAGTACCGCCGAAGAGGTTAACGTTGGTAGAAAGTAAACAATGCGGAAAAAGTTTTGAGCTTTTAATCCAGCATTTAAAGTAGCAGCTAAGACAAGTGCAAGAAACGTCTGAGTCGGCACAACGATAATGACATATTTAAAGGTGTTCCATAGAGCAATCCGTGCTCGTTGATCATCAAATATGTTCATAAAGTTGTGAAAACCAACAAATTCATAGCTTACATTCCCTAATAGTTGAACCTTATGAAACGCTAAAAAAATCGCATAAATAATGGGGCCAATAATAAACAATGACAAGACAAAAATAGTTGGTGACATAAAAAAGTACCCTTGACTCGCTTCCCTCACTTTTTTGCTAAATTGACGTTTCAACTTTTGTCATCCCCCTATAAATGGTGTATTTCAATCAATAAGATACTTTCTAAAGATCTATCAATAGATCTTTACAAAACACCTTACTGATTGAATGGGATGAGAGAAGGGATTTCCCCCTTCTCCCTATAGAAAGCCAATTAATTATTAATTTCTTTATTCGCTTGTTCTTGCGCTGATTTTAAAGCATCTTCTAATGATTGTTCCCCTAAGAACGCACTGATGAATTGGTTATTAAAGTTGTTGACAATAATCGGTAAGTTTGTACCGTTTGACCAAACCGTTGCATAAGGAGCACCTGCTACAAGTGCAGCGCGAAGCTCATCTTTGTCATATCCAAGTTTTTTAGCTACAGATTTACGAGTTGGTAACGCGAAACCTTTACTTGTCCATTTTTCCATTCCTTCTTTACCAGTTAAGTAAGAGATGAGTTCCCAAGCTGCTTCTTTCTTTTCAGAAGCGGCGTTCATGACATATGCAACCGTGAAGGCCATAGTTCCTTTTTTACCATTAATGGTCGGAACTTCAGCTGTTCCATACTCTAAATTCGGGAATGTATTCTCTAAATAAGGAATAGCCCAGTTACCTTCAATGACCATGGCCGCTTTACCTTGACCGAACATTTCACCGCCCCAGTTTGCTCCTACATCTTGTGGACGAGCAGAAGTTTTATCTTTTAAATGTTGGTCAATAATAGGTTGAAGGGCACTTACCACTTCAGGACTAGCGAAGTTTGCTTTGTTATCTTTCACTACTTTTCCACCGGTAGACTCGGCAATGAAGTAAAGTCGAGCAAGTTCTGGAGCAACCCCAAAGCCATAAACATCAGAATCTTTTGTTAACTTTTTCGATACTTCAATCAATTCATCCCATGTTTTTGGAATGTCAACGCCTGCTTCTTCTAACATTTTTTTGTTATAGAATAATGCCAATGTTGAATAGTCTTTCGGGAAACCGTAAGTTTTACCGTCTTTTTGGAACGCTTCTAGCAATGGTTTTTCAAAATCTTCGACATCAAAGTCTTCAGTAACGTATTTATCAAGTGGTTCTAACACTCCTGTTTCAATTAATGCCGGTGCTTCAAATGCATCCAAGTAGAACACATCTGGACCTTCGCCACCAATTAAACGAGTTTTAATCACATCCATGTATTGGTCAGCAATGACTTCATGTTTGACTTTAATGTTTGGGTGTTTGGCTTCAAAGTCGGCTAAAACTTCTTTTAAAAGTTCGGACTCTTCAGGAGATGCTCCCCAACCAGCTAATGTGATTTCAACTGGTTCATCTTTCAACTTTTCACCATTTGTTTCATCAGAAGTAGAACATCCTGTAAAAAAAGCTCCAGACAGCAAAGACACTAAACCGAGTGTAGCTAACCATTTTTTCTTCATAAAATAGTACCCCTTTCATTTATTTTTATTTGAAGAGAAAATTCTCTTACTCCCCAAGCTGACGAATTGAAAAGCCCGTTGTATTTCGTAAAATATTTAGATCTATACCATCTTTGTTTCGTTTAAGGTGAAGAGAAAGCTTCCCATTACCAATGGAGATATTTTCTACCTTTAATTCATTCATTCCATCTAGAAGCATCGGATTGATAATAATTTCACCAGCTAACGCATTCGGGAACAGTCCAAGTAACGATTGAATAAAAATGAACGGTGTTCCTGCTGCCCACGCTTGTGGGGAACATGCAACCGGATATGGAATAGGTTTACCAACGGATGCGTCATAACCGCAGAATAGTTCAGGCAAACGGTCGTATTCAAAATGTTTTGCTGCTTCAAGTAAACCAGAAATCACTTTTTTAGCTGCCTGTTGTTGGCCTGTTTTCGTTAAACCCAGTAATATCAAGCTGTTGTCATGTGGCCAAATACTACCATCATGATAGCTCATCGGGTTGTATCCGGCTTCTCCTTTACCCATCGTACGAATTCCATACCCAGAGAACATTTTTTCAGAGCATAACACATTGACAACTTGTTCCACACGATCATTCGGAATAATGCCAGAATAAAGGGTATGCCCTGGATTAGAAGTAATGGTACCTACTTGTTTTTTCTCATGATCAAGTGCAATAGCATAAAATTTGGCCTCTTCCATCCAGAATGCCTCGTTATATTTTGCTTTTAATTCTTCTGCTTCTTTTTGTAAATGCTCAGCTTTTTCCATAAGGCCTTTGGCTTTATAAATTTCAGCTATTCCCATTTTCGCTTGGTATACATAGCCTTGCACTTCGCATAAAGCAATCGGCGTTTTTGCGTAGTCACCATTACGATGTACAATGGAATCTCCAGAATCTTTCCACCCTTGGTTTGCGATTCCTTTCCTGGACTCTTGATGATATTCCACGAATAAATCCCCATCACGGTCACCATATTGATGAATCCAACGTAAAGCGTTTTCAACATTATCTTGTAATTCATCAAATAAGTAGATGTCCCCAGTCCATTTCACGTATTCTGTTAATAAAATTAAGAATAGTGGGGTAGCATCAATCGTTCCATAATAAGGAGTAAACGGGACTTGATTTGTATTGGCTAATTCACCGAAACGAATTTCGTGCATAATTTTTCCGGGTTGTTCGTCACGCCAAGGATCTTCTTTTGTTCCTTGGTAGGCGGTCATTGTTTTTAGCGTTCCTTTTGCCACTTCAGGGTTAAAAGGCAACATTTGTAATGCAGCAATTAAACTATCGCGACCAAAAGGAACTCCAAACCACGGTAGGCCAGCTACTGGGAATTTTCCATGACCTAAGTCTGTTAATAGAACACGTATATCTTTCAAACCACGTTCAACTAAACGTTGCATCCTCTCTACATCTGATGTCACTTTTGTCGTTTGTTCCTGCCATTCTTGATAAGATTGTTCAATTTTGGAAAGGGCTTCATCTTTGTCCACAAATTCTCGCGTTTGTAATTCACCAACATTTGGACAAATCATCAACGTGACTTCATCTTCTTGTTCATGACCGAGTGTAAAATTGAATGTAACCGTCCCTTTTTCAAAACGTTTCGGATTTCGAGACCATTTCACAACAGTCTGGCGGTTCACTTGATCCCGACCTCGGTAGTGAAAAATCATCTCTTGTTCATTAACAATCGTTTCTTCTTTTGTTCCAATTTCTCCGTGTTGGAATCCACGAACAATAAACATGTCTGCAAAATCTGCATCCATTTCCACTGTGATGTCAAATGATACCTGCTTTGGATAATAGTTTTTTACTTTAATCGTTTCATAAAGAACTTCATCATAAATGAAACGTTTTCGTTCAATCTCTATTGATTCTCGCCAAAGTTGAATATCTCCATCCATTTCTATATGCGGATTGGTTAGTAGAATAGTAGATACATAGTTGTCTTCTGCATTCGATGTCAGTAAGACCGGCTTCTTTTCATTGATCCATAGCTGAAACTTTGATAAAAATCGAGTATCTTTTGTATATAATCCTAATCCGTATGTATCGGATGCTGAAATATCTCCGCTTTTGTCGGTTAAAAGAAACAAGTCATTTTCTTTGATCACACGATAATCCATGAATGTCACCTTCTTACATGTTGTGTTCAAACATCCAAAACGTTTTGGAAAAAGATAAAAAAATATATCTAACCGCTTTCATTTTTGGTTAGCCTAGATTACTCTCAACTAGAGCAATCTAGGCACTTTGTCGATTCTCTTATGATTAATTGTGTATCTAAAAGCTTTACATAATGTGATGTTTCCTCTTCTAACATTCCTATTAACATGCGAGCTGCTTCTTCCCCTATGCGAAACTTGTCTTGCCGAATCGTTGATAAACTTGGAGTTACATAAGAAGAGAGAAGAATATCATCATACCCTATTACCGATAATTCATCCGGAAGTTGTTTTCCTAAGTCTTTCGCCGCCTGCATCGCTCCAAGTGCCATCAAGTCACTAGCGCAAAACAATGCGGTAATTTCTGGATGTTTACTTAACAAACGAACGGTTGCCTTATAAGCCCCTTCTTCGGTATACTCACCATTTTCCACATAGGATGAATCAAAAGGTAGGCAAGCTTCTTGAAGCGCTTCTTTATATCCATGTAACCGTTGTTGACTAACAAACGCCTCGTTGTGACCATTAATCATTCCGATTTTACGATGATTGAGAGAAAGTAAGTAGTTGACCGCTTCTTTTGCTCCTTTAATATTATCCGTTGTCACATAACCAACGGTCTTTGATTGAATCGGAATGTCAATTAACACACAGGGAATATCACTTTCGACTACCTCTTGCAAATAGGGGTCGTTTGTTTTAATTCCCATAATGATTACCCCGTCAACCCTTCTTTCCCGACAAAGTTGGGTGTACGTTTTTTCTGATTGCTTCGCAGAAGTCGTATTAAAAACAATTAAATCATAATCCGATTGAGAAACAGCCTCATTAATTCCACATAACACTTCGTATGTAAAATTATCTTTCGTCCCTTCTCGTGATAAATTAGAAACAAGAAGACCAATCGTTTGTGACTTTTTCATCACAAGGCTTCTAGCAATAGAATTCGGACTATAGTTTAGCCGTTTCGCGACTTCAATAATACGTTTTCTCGTCTCGTCACTTACATCGGAATAACCGTTAAGTGCCCTTGAGACAGTAGTGACCGATACATTGGCTTCTTTTGCAATGTCTTTGATTGTTACCATCTGTAATCATCTCCAAAACGTTTCGGAAGCTTCTTGATTTGAAGTATACACAATTACTAAAGCGCTTTCAATAAATTTTTCAGAATTTAATTTACAAAACTTTATGTGCTATTCCTTTTCCCTTTTATTTCATACATGATTGGTATATAATATAAGTAGCTACATAAAATAAAAAAGGAGTACTGGCGCGAACCAATACTCCTTCATGCACAGCTCCTGCAAGAAGTGCAGTGGCTCAAATGCATAGAGAGTGATAACCTACCCTATTACACTTGGCCGGTGCGAGGGTGGGTTATTTCTTTTTATTTATTGATATCGTGACTAGAATCACTGACACGATTAAAGCTGCAAAGCTGATCATGATGCTTAGTGATTCGTATACAGTCATCAGTGACCACCTCCCTCCTATGAGAGAGTAGCCACCGCCCACCCTGCTATAAAGCTGTACATACCAAAATTATAACATAATATTAGCTTTTTACCTATACTTCCATTTTCTTATGAAAAATATCTTTAAATATGTTTAGTTCATTGCCCCCAATAATGGTGATTTGGTTCTATTATCAAGACATCACATCCCATCCATTCATGTTTCCTCTTAAATCAATCTGCAAAGAACATAATGTAAAAAAAACCACCTTCTAAATAGAGAAGGTGGCTTCCGTCTTACATTGCTTGTTTCTTTTTACTAGGTGAAACATCCCATGCGTCAATCCCTTTAACATTTGGTAAGGAATCTGCATAGAACACTGGGTCTTTTCCTTTTTTCCGTTGTTCTTCGTAGTCTTTTAATGCAGCAATCGCGACTTTAGACAATAAGGTAATGGCTACTAAGTTGATGATTACCATCAGACCCATAAATAAGTCGGCTAAACTCCACACAAAGTTCAGATCGGAAACGGCACCGAACATAACCATCGCTACAACCCCAACGCGATAAACGGTCATAGACAGCTTGCTTTTACGAATAAATTCAATGTTCGTTTCCCCGTAATAATAGTTACCCACGATGGAACTGAAAGCGAATAGGAAAATAGCGATAGCGACGAATAAACTAGCCCAAGAACCAACATGCTCAGAAAGTGCGACTTGCGTTAATTGAATACCTGTTAAATCCGGAGTTGTGTACGCACCTGATAAGATAATTAAGAAAGCTGTTGCTGAACAAATAAGGAGCGTATCTGTAAATACTCCAAGTGTTTGTATGAAGCCTTGTTTAACGGGATGGGAGACCGCTGCTGTGGCTGCAGCATTAGGTGCGCTACCCATACCTGCTTCGTTGGAGAATAAGCCCCGCTTAATTCCCATCATGATGGCTGCACCAACACCACCACTAACTACTTCACGAAGACCAAACGCATTTTCAAAAATTAGGCGAATCATGCCAGGGATTTCCGTAACGTTCATTAATAAAACGATAATGGCTAATAGTAAGTATAAAATCGCCATGCCAGGAACAATCACTTGAGTCACCCGAGCAACACGATGGACGCCCCCAAAAATGATAACAGCTGTCAAGATCGCTAGAATCATACCTACAAAAGAACGATTCATTCCAAATGCTTCTTCAAACGCTAAGCTGATTGTATTCGATTGAACGGAGTTAAACACAAGTCCAAAACAGAACGTAATAATAACAGCAAAAATGATTCCTAACCAGCGCATATTTAATCCTTTTTCCATATAATACGCTGGACCACCACGGAATCCATTTTCATCTTTTACTTTATAAATTTGCGCTAGCGTACTTTCAATAAAACTTGAAGCGCCACCGAGTAAAGCGATAAGCCACATCCAAAATACCGCACCAGGACCGCCACCAGCAATCGCTGTAGCTACCCCAGCTAAGTTACCTGTTCCTACACGAGAAGCGGTACTAATCGTAAATGCTTGGAACGAAGAAACCGCTTTACTTCCTTTTGTAGAAATCGTCCCTTTATCAGCAAGTAAGACAATCATTTCTTTAAACCAACGAATTTGAACAAAGCGACTAAATAATGTATAAAACACCCCTAATGAGAGGAGAAGGACAATCAATAGTTTTGCCCATAAAAAGTCACTTGTCACGCCAACGATATCTTGAATGATTTCCATGAAAGACTTTTGGCTCTCCATGTATCTTCCTCCTTTTGTTAATTACTATTCAATGAATAATATTTTGAAAAATACATTTTCTAATCTATCAAATCTAAATACTGGTGGCAAGAAAGAATTTTCCTCACAAAAACGATTGTACGTATTATACGTACACGAATCCCCCTTTTTATCTGCAAATATTTTTGGCGTTAATAAGCATCATAAACGTTAAAGTGATTGATGTTAAAAGATTTATTCATATATCATCATTTTTTAATAAACTGCAAAAAATTTTTTCTACTAATCCGATTGTACGTCGGGAAATGATATTAAAATATTATTCATAAAATTATTATTTTTCTATAAATCATCCATCTGTTCTCGTTCATTTAACGAACTGTACTAATCAAGGGAGTTATTTCTGTAAATAACAACAAATTGAAAGGATTATATTTGCTATTTACCAATGAAAAAACCACCTACACGTGTAGGTGGTCGGATTTATTCTTCTGTTGGTAGGACAATATAGGAATCCACTACCGGTCCACTTTCTTCTGCGTCAATGACAAATGATCCATTTGAATATCGGTCATTATAACGCATATTTGCAATTTGAACGGCCTCTGTTACTCCTTGCTCCGTCCGAATGATGACGGTGTCTCTTTCTTGAACAATCTCCATTCTGGCAATAAAATGCGGATTTGTTTTTAGTTCTCGTAAAAGAACGAGGCCACGTTTGGCACGAGAAGATGGTTCAAGTTCGGTAATTTTCATTTTCTTTACTGCCCCACGATGGGTGGCAATGAAAATAGCTTCACTCGTATCATCAATAATTTTACCGCTTACGACATAATCTCCGTCTTTTAAGTTGATTCCTTTTACTCCTGCTGCACGAGCTCCGACAAGGTTTATTTCTTGTTCTGAAAAGCGTAAACCATATCCTTTATAGGTAACGAGTAGAACATCTTTCATACCGTCGGTTAAGTGGACATCAATAACTTCGTCGTCTCCTTTTAAATTGATTGCAACAAGCGGGCGTGAATATCGTTGGGCTTTATATTGTGATAGCTCGGTTTTCTTTGTCATCCCGTTTTTCGTAATAAATAATACATATTGATGATCGACAAATTCTTTTACTGGAATCGCTTGAATGATTTGCTCGTCACGGTCAATTGGGATAATGTTTGCGATATGTTGCCCCATATCTTTCCAACGAATTTCTGGTAATTCATGTACAGGACAATATAAGTAGTTTCCTTTATTCGTAAACAACAACAGAACATCGGTAGTGTTCATTTCGAATTGACTGAGCAGGCGGTCCGTGTCCTTCATCGCTAAGTCTTGACCGTTAGAAGCTGTATAAGAACGGAGGCTTGTCCGTTTTACATATCCATCTTTCGTTACCGTGACGATCACATCTTCGCTTGCAACAAGTACTTCTAAGTTAATTTTTAATTCTTCGATTTCGTTTTCGATCACTGTTCGACGTTCATCGGCAAATGATTTCTTCACTTGTTTTAGTTCTGCTTTAATTACTTGCATCAGTTTTTTTTCACTTTCTAAGATGGCCGTAAGCTCGTTAATTTTTTTCGCAAGGTCTTCCGCTTCTTTTCTCAGAGCCGTAATATCTGTGTTCGTTAATCGGTATAACTGTAACGAAACGATCGCTTCCGCTTGTGGTTCCGTAAACTCAAATTTTACCATTAAGTTTTGTTTAGCATCTTTTTTATCTTTAGACTGACGAATGGTCGCGATCACGTCATCTAAAATGGAAAGGGCGCGCATTAAACCAGCTACAATATGCTCGCGTTCTTGCGCTTTTTTTAATTCGTATTGGGAACGACGGGTCACAACCTCTTTTCGATGTTCAATATAGGCATCAAGTAAACCGGTAAGTCCCATTAATTTTGGGCGGCGACGATGGATGGCAACCATATTAAAGTTATAAGAAATTTGTAGGTCACTATTTTTATACAAGTAGTTTAATACGCCGCTTGCATCGGCGCCCTTTTTTAATTCCACGACAATACGTAAACCACTTCGATCGGTTTCATCTCTAACTTCCGCAATTCCTTCTACTTTTCGATCAATACGAAATTCATCAATTTTCTTTACTAAGTTCGCTTTATTCACTTCATACGGAATTTCTGTGATCACAATTTGTTCGCGGCCCCCGCGAATCGACTCAATTTCCGCTTTACCTCGCACCACAATTTTTCCTTTTCCGGTCTCGTACGCTTTTTTAATTCCGTCAATTCCTTGAATAATTCCACCTGTTGGGAAGTCTGGACCTTTAATAACTTCCATTAATTCTTCGACGGTACAATTCGGATGTTCAATCCGCATAATGGTCGCATCAATGACTTCCCCTAAATTGTGGGGAGGAATGTCTGTTGCGTAACCTGCTGAAATTCCTGTGGAACCGTTCACTAATAAGTTTGGAAAGCTCGCCGGAAGAACGGTCGGTTCGTTGGTTGTATCGTCAAAGTTTGGCACAAAGTCGACCGTTTGTTTGTCAATGTCACTTAATAGAGCACTCGCGATACTGGAAAGTCGTGCTTCGGTATAACGCATGGCAGCGGGAGGATCTCCGTCGATACTTCCGTTGTTCCCGTGCATCTCTACTAACACATTTCGGATTTTCCAATATTGGCTCATCCGAACCATCGCGTCATAAACAGATGAATCTCCATGTGGATGAAAATTTCCGATAACATTACCAACTGTTTTTGCTGCTTTACGAAAACCTTTCTCGTGTGTGTTTCCATCCAAATGCATGGCATATAAAATTCGGCGTTGTACCGGCTTTAGCCCGTCTCTTGCATCAGGTAAGGCCCGATCTTGAATAATGTATTTACTGTAGCGTCCGAAGCGGTCGCCAATGACTTCTTCGAGCGGTAAATCTTGAAAGCGTTCTGTTGCTGTCATTCAATTATTCCTCCTCTGCGACCGTTATATTTTCGTTTTCTAAAATGTTTCCGTCTTCTTCTAATCCGAAGGCGACGTTATTTTCAATCCACCGGCGTCGTGGTTCGACTTTATCACCCATTAACGTTGTTACCCGTTTGTCGGCTCGGGCCGCATCATCGATTCGAACACGAATAAGCGTTCTTGTTTCTGGATTCATCGTCGTTTCCCACAATTGGTCGGCATTCATTTCACCAAGACCTTTGTAGCGCTGAACGATATACCCTTTGCCCACTTTTTTGATTGCTTGTTGGAGCTCTTTTTCCGTCCAAGCATATTCAATCACTTCTTTCCGTCCTGTTCCTTTACTAACTTTATATAAAGGTGGTAAGGCGATGTATACCTTTCCGGCATCGATCAGCGGCCTCATGTAACGATAGAAGAATGTGAGCAATAACACTTGAATGTGAGCACCATCTGTATCCGCGTCAGTCATTATAATGACTTTATCGTAATTACAATCATCTAGATTAAATTCAGGACCGACTCCAGCCCCAATGGCATGAATAATCGTATTGATTTCCTCGTTTTTCAAAATGTCTTGCATTTTCGCTTTTTCTGTATTAATCACTTTTCCTCGAAGTGGTAAAACCGCTTGGAAGCGACGATCCCGTCCTTGTTTTGCAGAACCGCCAGCGGAATCCCCCTCGACTAAATACAGTTCATTTTTTTTCGGATTGCGTGATTGAGCCGGAGTTAATTTGCCAGATAGAATACTCTCTGACCGTTTTTTCTTCTTGCCCGTACGAGCTTCTTCCCGCGCTTTACGTGCTGCTTCTCGCGCTTGAGCGGCTTTAATGGCTTTTTTGATTAATAGATTGGCGATATCCGGATTTTCCTCTAAAAAGTAGGCTAAATGTTCCGACACCACCGCATCGACCGCTGATCGGGCTTCACTTGTTCCGAGTTTTCCTTTTGTCTGTCCTTCAAATTGTAACAGACCTTCAGGAATTCGAACGGAAACGATTGCTGACAATCCTTCCCGAATGTCGGTACCTTCTAAGTTTTTATCGCGGTCTTTGAGTAACTGAACTTTTCGAGCGTATTCGTTGACCACTCGAGTCATCGCTGTTTTAGCACCAGCTTCATGAGTTCCGCCATCTTT
Organism: Bacillus sp. (in: firmicutes); assembly: GCA_017656295.1. Classification (NCBI taxonomy): domain Bacteria; kingdom Bacillati; phylum Bacillota; class Bacilli; order Caryophanales; family Bacillaceae; genus Bacillus; species Bacillus sp. (in: firmicutes). The sequence goes on from JACDOC010000004.1 coordinate 29,069, forward strand.
CGTACGGACGTTGTTTACAAACGAAAGAACGTTTTCCGAAAACCCATCGTTAAATTGAAACGCAAATTCCACCTCAATATCGTTTTGAACCCCTTCAAAGAACACGACGGGATGAAGCGCGTCTTTTCCTTCATTTAAATATTGAACAAATGCTTCAATTCCGTTTTCATAATGAAACACATCTTTCTCGTCATGCCGTTCATCATGAATTTCAATTTTCAATCCTTTTAATAAGAAAGCGGATTCCCTTAACCGCTCGCATAACGTATCATAATTGAACGTTGTGGTCGAAAACATCGTAGGATCAGGTTTAAAATGTACCTTCGTACCTGTTTGATTGGTTTTTCCGATTTTTTCTAGCGTGGTTACTGGTTTTCCGCCGTTTTCAAATCGTTGCTCATAAATGAACCCATCGCGTTTTATCGTGACGACTAACCATTCCGATAGAGCATTGACGACAGATGCACCGACTCCGTGTAACCCTCCACTCGTTTTATAGCCGCCTTGTCCAAATTTTCCGCCAGCGTGCAATACGGTAAAAATGACTTCAGGCGTCGGCTTTCCTAACTTATGCATGCCCGTTGGCATACCTCGTCCTTTATCTTCTACCGAAATACTATTGTCTTTATGTATTTTTACAATGATGTGGTCTCCATATCCAGCTAAAGCTTCATCCACCGCGTTATCGACAATCTCATACACTAGATGGTGTAAACCGCGGGCATCCGTCGATCCGATATACATACCAGGTCGTTTTCGGACCGCTTCTAATCCTTCTAATACTTGAATCGCATCATCATTATATTCTAGTAGTTGTTTCTTATTCGACACACTCATTCCCCTTTCGTACTTACACACAGCAGTTGTATTGTACCATAAAGTTTTTTTAGCCTGTAACTAAAGAACGTATGTTCGTATTATTTATTGTATGTACTGATTTCTAATTCGTCCAGCGTTTTTTAGGTGTCCATTCAAAGAAAAAGCAAACGAGGAGAGCGCTCGTTTGCTTGATTCATTATTTGGTTAGCGCATGTTCAACTTTAATGCACCGATCCATGATGACCGTGTACCCTTTTGCCTTTAACCGATGAAACGTTTCCTCATGCACGACCCCAAGCTGCGCCCAAAACACATCTGCGTCAATCTGTTCAAATTCCTCAGCGATTTGAGGTAAAAATTCGGAACGCCGAAAAATGTTAACGATATCCACATGTCCTTCAATATCTTTTAAGGAAGGAACGGCTTTGACACCAAGAACGGTATCTACGTTTGGATTCACCGGAATAATTTCATATCCTGCCTCTTGCATAGCTTTGGCAATCATATACGAAGTACGTTCAGGATTATCGCTTAATCCAACGACAGCGATTCGTTTCGCTTTTTTTAAGATTTGACCGATTTCTTCACGACTAGGATTTTGGATAGACATTTTGGACACCTCCATATACCATTTCGCTATTTTTCACTAATCTCCTTCTTTTCATACGATTTTCGATGAAACAATCGCTTCAATCGTGGAGTTTGTTCCATTAACATAGCGAGAACTGTTCCAAAAATCAACCCATTGTTCAAAAAGGCCGGAAACAAGACGGGCATATCACGGAATGCCTCGGCAGGCACAAACATAACTCCTACACCAGCAAGAAGTGAGACACCGATAATGAATAAGGCTCGATCTTGATTTGCCTCTTTTTTTAATTCATGAAAGGCTAATCCGATCATTTTTGTAAAAATGACGAACGTAACGGCATAGCCGACAGGGGATGGTATTGCACTTAACACATTCATGACGAACGGAACCATACTTACGAAAACGAGTAACCCACATCCTAAAATAAATGGACGTAATTGTTGTACGTTTGTGGTGGAAACAAAGCCTGCAGCTCCGGATATTGGTACTGGGCCAATCGCTGACAAAAAGCCACCAATCATTTGATTGATACCCGCAGTCCATCCTGCTTGTCGGTCTCGTTGACTGTTCTTACTTGTTAAAGGAACCACTTCTTCCATGACCCGAATAGATGCCATCATATTGGTCGCTAACAGAAGCGTAACAAAAATGGCTGTGACAATAGAGCCAATGTCAAACAGCGGAGGGCCAAACACAAATATTTCCGGTAATCGTATGCTAGCTTGTTCAGTAGAAGGAATTGCTGGAGCTTCCCCTAACCAAACAAATAACAACCAACCAATCACTAAACTGAATAGAATAGAAAACTGGCGAATCCAAAAAATGGAGTGTTGTGCGAAATAAAAGGTTAATAAGACAATAGTCATACTCCCAATAGACACGGTCCAACTCATTTTGCCTGTCGTTGTGATTCCCAACATACCGTTCATAAAGGAACCGCTTAACTGAAGAATTAACAACATCAAATACACAAAAGTGACGGTCGGTGTAAACCATTTTTTTAGTCGTTCCATCCAACCAAGGACACTAAACAAAATGAATACGATCCCACTTACAATTAACGCACCTTGAAGAGCTTGTAACGTCGTGGTTGCAGAATCATATACCGTCCCGATAAATGAAGCATAGACCGCAAAAACTCCCCACCAAATCCCAGCTGGTCCTTCATTGATTGGTAATCGATGCCCTATTATTCCTTGAAGTATACCGGCTACTCCTAACAAAAACATCGTCCGTTGAATAAAGGTCGCTGTTTCCCCAGGCGACAAACCATACAGTTCACTTACAGCAATCGGAGCAACAATCGAACTGGCTAACATAAACGCCATCCATTGGATAGCGGAAATCATCGTTCGTCCCATATAAACTTCCTTTCTATATATATGAATCTACTAACTTTACGCTGTAATTATTCCGTACCCCTACTTTTTCCAGATAACAAACTTTATTTTACGGAAAATTCCCTTGTATTTTCAATGGGTACCGATAAAAATAAACGAAAAGACCGATAAAGGAGTGAGGGCATTGGTGGTTAGTTGAACAAATTAGACTTTTACAGGGCCCCCAACTTCTGCTTTGTTTCACTTAGAATAGTGAGGTGACGGCTACAGCCACGAAAAGGAAATGATAAAAAACTAAAATAAAAAATGGTCCTTAATTAGAAAGGACCTGAAGAATAAATGGTTTCAGCCATGTGGAATCGATTTGATACATATAACTTGTATTTGTAGTTGACATGATCGCCCCTTGAAATGTTTCGACATCGTACCATAAATAAAATTGTTCAGACGAACCATCATGAAACGTTACTCGTACCATATAATCAGCGGATTCCACGTCAACAATACCTGGTAGTTGAACTTGATGAGCCAATATGTTGACAAAATGGTTAAACACCGTAGGCTGAGCTTGATGGAATGCCATTTTCAAATGGACATCTTGAAAAGTTTCACCGACTTGATAAAACGCCAATTCCTTCATCCGTTTCCCGTTCCATTCTACAGCATCGGTACGGGTGGGACTGGTTGGTAGGTCTATCACTGTATGCTGGTTATACTCCAATGACTGATGGGAACAACCGTAGTAAAGGCATGATAAGATAACAATGAACCAATAAATGAGATGGCGCATTTCATTTCCTCCCACCCCTCCTTCTATCGTGATAGACGAAATGGAGGGAAAAACGTTTCAATATGCATCCGTTATTTTTCATCATCGCTTGTAAACCAATGTTCCAGCAATTGAAAAGGACGAAGTTGATACGCTGTATAAGTGACCCCTTTTTTTCGGTAGGCGTCTAGTACCCGCTTCTTCAAGTGTGGGCGAGTTACCCATTGATCGATGTTGGATTCATCGATTTTTACAAACCGAACATCCATGGTTTCACCATCATGCGTACGTAATTCTCCCGAAAGATATTTTCCAAAGAATGTGACACAAAAGACATTTTTTGTCACATTTTGATAGATAGCACTAATCCCTTCTACTTTTATATGTACTCCTGTTTCTTCCAATACCTCTCGTTTCAATGCTTCCATCAATGTCTCGCCAGGTTCAACGACACCTCCAGGGAGTTCATAAGTATCATTGCGGTGGACATTTTTTACGAATAAAACCTCCCCTTTCTGGTTGGTGATGTATCCTGTGACGGACACATAATGTTTTGGTAATGGAAAACTCGTTGAAATCCATGTATCAACATCTACTTTTTCAACATATGTAGAATTGACTTTCTGATGATTGATATTTTGTTGAACAAGTTCTTCAATTGTTTCATAAACCTCTTTAGTTGGGTAAGACCACATACTCATGAATTGATTACGCCCATCATTTTCCCATATTCCTATGCATTCTGCTCCATGTTTTAATTGATCGGGAACCAAAAAAGTATAAAAAAAATCAATAAACTGATCATAATGATCTGGACAAATATGGTATGTTTTTCTTACAACAAACATTCTACCACCCCTTTTCCATCAATATCCAATTATACCATAGCTCTTATTTAAATATATTTTAGATTCATAGAAAGAAACACTAAGTAGATATGTTAAATTAATAACTAGTGATAAAAAGAAGGTGAAACATCATGCCAGATTGGTCATATCATACGCTTTTCCGACCCATTCTTCATCGCTTACCGGCCCAAGTTAGTCGTGATTTTATTCATCGGTCCATGTCCTTCATTTCTTCGATTCCATTTGGATCTAAGTTAATATCCTTCTTAGGGCATTTTGACAATGATCTGCGATTGAGCAAAACAATAGGAGATGTTACTGTACCTAATCCATTGGGTCTTTCCGGTGAGATTGACCCTAGTTTAATAGGAACGAAAGCATTTACCCATCTAGGCTGGGGATTTATTGAAATAGGTCCCATTACTGTGAACAGTACGCTACAAAACGATTGTCCATTATGGGACCGAAAAAATAAACGAATATTGTTTCCGGAACCTCTCCCTTCTATTGAAGTAAAAAAAGTAAAAGATCGCTTGAAAAAAGTAAAAAAACAACAACCTTTTCTTTTACGTCTAAGAGGTACAAATGAAGAAATTGTTCGTCTCATTCAACAATTATTCTCATACGGAGATGGATTTATTATTGAGACGACCGAGCTTATAAGTCATGAAGTTCTCCGAGGGTTACGACAATGTGCCATGGGAAAACCTATTATCTTATCAGTCAAGAATGATATCAATCTGATTCGTAAAACAATTCTACCGATCCAATCCTTTCTAGACGGAATTGTTGTTGAAAGTGATCGAACATGGACTACGGAGGAAAATCAACGTTTATTAAAAAAAACCGTTCATCTATTGAAACAACAAGCGAATTGGCATCTACCTATCGTGATTAAAGGCGGAGTCCAATCACCAAATGATGCGCTAGAGTTACTTCATGCTGGTGCAGACTTTTTACTTATCAGTGATGGTTATATCTACTCAGGTCCGGGATTACCAAAACGAATATTAGAATCCCTATTATTTACTTCTTTTGGTAACTTAGAAAAATCTCAATATACTGGATGGCAATATTACTGGTGGTTTGGACTTATCATTTTTCTTTCAGGAATACTAGCATTCATTTTTAGTGTTACATCTGTGATTCTTCCTTATGACGAAGCGTTTTTGAATACAACACGAGAGCAAATATATTCATGGAATCCCCAATTACTTGCCTTTATGTCCCATGACCGGATGACTCTAGCGGGTACGATGATCTCAGGTGGTATTTTGTACATGTTTCTAGCGAAATATGGCGTTCAATATCGATTACACTGGACGAAACATGCCATTGATGTAGCTGGGATCATTGGATTTTTAGGCTTTTTATTATTTATTGGTTACGGTTATTTCGATTTCCTCCATCTATCGTTATGGATGATTCTTATTCCATTTTTCCTTAAAGGAATGAAATCTTCTAAAAACGTTAAAGCTCTTCCAGTATCCTTTGATCTTTACAATGATCGAGCGTGGAAACAATGTTTATGGGGGCAGTTGGCGTTTATTTCGTTGGGTGTATCTCTTGTCTTTGGAGGAGTTGTCATTGCGTTAATCGGTACAACGACGATATTTGTCCCGACCGACCTTGCTTATATATGTATGACCCCTGAGATGTTAAATGATTGGAACGAACGGTTAATTCCAGTGATCGCTCATGACCGAGCTGGGTTTGGTAGTGCTTTATGCAGTGTAGGAACGCTTATTTTTCTTATTTCGTTATGGGGATTTCGAAGAGGGGCCTCGTGGGTTTGGCGCGCGTTTTTCATTGGAGGCATTCCGGCATTTGTTACCGGAATTGGTACTCATTTTTGGATTGGTTACACGACTTTGATTCATCTTGTCCCTGCCTATATCGCCCTCTTCCTATATATTGTCGGATTACTAACTACGTATCGTTATTTACATGATAAAGGTTCAAAAATCTCTTAGCAGTCGTCCAAATTCAATGAGCATTTTTCCTATTCTCATGGTACAATAAGTTAGCAAGAAGTACAGTTAAAGGAGTTATCAAGATGGAATTTGCGTTAGTCATTATATGTGCGTATTTGCTCGGGTCGATACCTTCGGGGTTAATAGTGGGAAAAGCCTTTTATGGGATTGACATTCGGGAGCATGGAAGCGGTAACCTTGGAGGGACGAACACGTTTCGAACATTAGGTGTAAAAGCCGGTTTAGTGGTTACGATTTCTGATATTTTAAAAGGAACCGTTGCTACCTTGCTTCCGATATGGTTTGGGGTTGAACTTCATCCTCTACTTGTCGGGACGTTTGCGGTAATCGGACATATGTATCCAATTTTTGCTGGCTTCCGTGGAGGAAAAGCGGTAGCTACTTCAGGTGGAGTGTTGTTAGCATATGTTCCACTCCTATTTATACTCGCCATTCTTTTCTTCTTTGTTAGCTTATATGTAACGAAATATGTATCTTTATCCTCAATGTTAACGGCGATATTTTCATTTACGTACACGCTTTTTACTGGAGATCGGCCTTTAATCATTGTTGTTGCAGCATTAGCGTTTTTTGTTTTATACCGACATCGAACAAATATGAAACGAATTTTAAATAAAACGGAACCGAAAATAAAGTGGATGTAAACGCCTAGGTTATCTAGGCGTTTATTTTATATACCGATAAAATATAACTATTTTTAACATTAAATTAAAAAAATTTCATTGAAAGAATAGTAGAATCCTAATAGTAACCGTTAACAAAGATTATAAGGAGTGAGATGAATAATGTTTAGGCAATTACGAGTTGGAGTAGCGGTTGTTTTACTATTGACTCTGTTTTATCAAGTAACCACCCCAACTTCAAAAGTTCATGCAGCCACATACGGTGATGTTGTGATTAATGAAGTAGCTTGGATGGGAACAACGGTTAGTTACAATGACGAGTGGATTGAGCTTTACAATAACACAAACTCAACTATTTCTCTTGCAGGATGGACGTTAACAGCAATTGATGGTTCTCCAAGCATTTCGCTATCTGGAACTATTCCTGCAAAAGGATATTTCCTTCTTGAACGAACGGATGATCAAACGGTTTCATCTGTTGTTGCTGATTTGATTTATAGTGGTTCTTTAAGTAATTCTGGTGAAGTACTTGAGCTCCGAGATGACCAAGGTAATTTAATTGATACCGTTGATGCATGGTATGCTGGTGATAACGATACGAAAGCTTCGATGGAACGTTTAGACCCAGCACAAAGTGGTACCTTATCTAGCAACTGGGTAACGGCTACGGATACATATACTGAAGGTCTTGGAACACCAAAAGCCCGTAATGGTGGTACACAATTTGGATGTTCTTCGACCGAGGAGCATTTAAACAACGTGTCTGAAGCCCCTGGAGCGATTAACGTCTATTTTAACAAATGTGCGCTTTCAGAATATGCAATGTCAGGAAATGAAGCTAACTATAATGTGAACTTAGAAAATCGGCTCATTCACCGATTAAATCAAGCGACAACAAGCATCGACTTGGCCACTTATGAAATTAACTTACCTAACGTAGTCGATACCTTGATACAAAAAGCGGCGGAAGGAGTACAAGTTCGCGTGATTGCCGATTCGAAAGACGCCACAGACCCTTATTACGCAGATCGGTTTGAAACGATGCGCTTATATATTGAAAAAATGGTTCGAGGTCAAGACCTGTTATTGGGAACGAACGACGATATTATCGTATTTTCAGATTCTCCAATGTTTGCAGTCGAAGATAGTACAAAACGGATTAGTTATGGGTTACCTTCCAGTGCAAGCGACATTCCTGAAGTGACGGTTACGGTAGGAACACAAGCGGTAACAGGACGTATGTTTGTTGATGCGGAAGAAAAATCTCCGGGTGCCTATTATTCACCAGACAATCAAATGCATAATAAGTTTGCAATTGTTGACGATATATGGGTCTTTACGGGCAGCTGGAACTTTACAGTAACTGGTCTGTACGGCGATGAAACAAACATGAGTCAAGGTATATTAGATGGAAACCAACAACATGTTGTTGAAATCCATTCTCCAAATCTTGCAAGTATATATGAAACAGAGTTTAACGAAATGTGGGGAAGTAACACCATGACCCCAGATCCAGTGAATGCAAACTTTAGCTCACGAAAGACTGATAATACTCTTCATTGGGTCACTGTGGGTGGGAAAACAGTAGAAGTTTACTTTTCACCAGGAGATAACGCCATTGGATATCTAGCAAATTTAATAAAAACAGAAGCTGATTTTAATACGTATTTCTCCATTTTTGCTTGGAGTGATCAAGCACTTGTGGACGAGTTAAAATATAAATGGGAAGGTTCGTACAATGATTTGGAAGGAACGTTAACAGGGTTTGACATTAAAGGAATTTTTGATTCAAACTATTGGAATTCCTGGTGGTCTGCGAGTGTCGATATGACGGGCCGTACTGCTTCTCAATCGAGTCAAAACAACCCAAATACTCGTTGGGCAAATCCAGCCCCTGTTTACCAAGATGCTGAAACGCGCAAGCTTCATAGTAAAACCATGCTAATAGATGTCGGTACTTCAAGTGATCCAACGGTTGTAATCGGGTCTACTAACTGGAGTAATAACGGAAATAACATAAACGACGAAAACATGCTCATTATTCATGATGCAAATATTGCAAACCAATTTTTACAAGAGTTTTATGCTCGCTACTCACAAGCGGGTGGTACCCTCCCTGCAGCACAGTAAAAGGGATTTGAATAATTATAAGTTATTCATATAGAAACGCTTGGGTAAGTCCCATGCGTTTCAGCTTTAAAAGAGCTTAATACCCCTTTCATTAGAATAGGAGTTCTTACATTTACTTATTTTCTTAAATTTATATGAAGATTTTATTTGTATCACCCCCTATTTCAATGACACTAAACAATGTACTTCATATTGCTTACTTGATTATATATGTCTTATAAAAATGAGTTGATAAATAATCGAAAACGAGCTAGACGAATACCTAGCTCGTTTTTACAGGAACAATGTATTGCTCACATATTATTTGGAATGGTTGTGGAGGACTATAAATATACCCTTGAATTTCTTCACATCCTATTTTGGCTAAAAACTCTTTTTGTTGTTGTTCTTCTACCCCTTCGGCAATGAGAGATAATTTAAGTTTTTTTCCTAAATCTACAATGGTTTGAACAATGCCGCTCACTTGTTCATTTTTTGGTAACTCCATAGTAAAACTTCGATCAATTTTTAATATATGAATCGGTAAATCTTTTAAATAAGTTAATGATGAATACCCCGTTCCAAAGTCATCAAGCGCTATACGTACTCCGAGTGATTTGAGTTCAAACAATTTCTTTAGTACAAACTCTTTTTGAGTGATAGCAATACTTTCCGTAATTTCAAGGGTCAATGCAGATGGCGGAATGTCGTATTCCTTTAAATAAGATTTAATTTTTTCGACAAACATATGGTCCGTAAACTGTTGAAGGGAAATGTTCACAGCGACATGAATGTCCGGTTTATATGGTAATATGTATCGAATATGCTGGATGGCTTGTCTTAAGACAAAGTCTCCAATGGGAATGATTAAGTTTGATTCTTCCGCAATCGGAATAAACTCACCTGGCGAAATAAGTCCTTTTTCTGGATGATTCCAACGAATTAACGCTTCAAGCCCTGTAAGATTTCCGGACTGAACATCTTGAATCGGCTGGTAATAAAGCTCTAGTTGACCTTTTTCCAACGCTTTTCGTAACTCTTTTTCAATTTCCACCCTTTTCAAAAATCGGGTAGCCATCGAATCATCAAACAGGCAATATTGGTTTTTTCCTTTCTCCTTCGCTTGATAAAGGGCCATATCCGCATACTGGGTTAGTGCGGTAAACGTATCCCCGTGCATAGGAGCAATACTAATACCCATACTAGCCGAAAGAGCTAATTCATGTTGGTCGATGTACATCGGTTGTCTTAAAACGTCAATTAATCGACTCGCCACTTGATGCACTGGATCAAGATTTGTGAATTTATGTAAAATAATAACGAACTCATCTCCCCCTTGTCGAGCAATAACTGCATCTTGTGGGCATGTAGACTTAATTCGGTCAGCTATTTGTTTTAGGACTAGGTCTCCAATTCCATGACCGAGAGAATCATTTATTAACTTAAACCGGTCTAAATCAATATACATGACTGCAATGAGAGTGCCATCTTTCATCCTTTCTGCCATCAGCTCATTAAACATTTTTTTCAACGCATACCGGTTATAAAGTTTAGTAAGCGGATCGTAATTGGCCAAAAACTCCAGTTGCTCTTGTTGATTCATCAGTTCGGAAAATGAAGCCGCTAATTCCCGTTCCATTTTTTCATAGTTTTGAACAAGGCGAACAACATCCTCAATTGGCGATTTAGGCCAGATGATTTTTTGTTGCTTTAATATTTTTTCTGGCAGATTGCTTGTTAATTGAATCAGTTGATGAATTGGTCGTAGCGTCCAGCGGCTAATGAGCCACGAAACAATAATCGCCATCATAATAAAAATTAAAACCGTCCCCATTTGAATCACATATTTTCGAAGTATATCGCGTTTGTACGGTTCAAATGGGGTTTCCACCAAAATAGACAAATTCATGGAAGGAAATGGTTTCACATAGATGTATGATGCATGATCTAGGCTTAAAAAATTCATGTTTTGATTCGTGGTGTTCCAAAGAACCGGCATTTCTTTATGAAAGAGAAAATTGCTCCTTATTTTTAAATAATTTAATAAATATGTATCCCTTTTCGACTCAAGCGAAAAATATGCGTTCCAATCTTCATCAAAAAGATTAACATGGATATCTGGTTGATTCTCCATCATTCGCTCAATATAATTAGCTGGATCATCAAATAGCAAGGTGGCTTCTAGCTCCCCTAGATACATTTTCCTTTCTGGATGTTGATAAAATATCGGAATCGTTAGCTTGATCTTTTGACGTTCTCCTTTAATAAAATGAACAGCAATTTTTTCTTTTTTTGTATACGGTCTTAGCTCCTTATTTAAATTATTTGAAGTAATGGGAAATTGTGCCGCTTGTTGCCGTACAAAATCTTTGATAACGATTTGTTCTAGTTCTGGAATCGATACTCGCATGGACTGAAACCATGAAAGTTGATCATCAAACGTATAGTCATTCAATAATAACAAAGTCGTTTGTTTCTCTAATTGTTCGACTTTATCTTCAAAAGCCACATGCAGCCATTTGCTAATCGATTCTTCCGTTCGCTTCGTATGGACCAACATCATTTGTTCGGTGTTTTCCCAATCTTTTTTCATTTGATAGGTAAAAAGCAATAACGATGGAATGACAAAAATGGCTAAAATCATGTTATTCAATAAATCTTGGAGCTTCATTTGTTTCCGGTTTTCTTTCGACCAAAATTGGATAATAAATATGCATAATGTTGCGATGATGGCGTTAACCGTTCCATTAATTGTATCCTTTAAGGCGATGATGCTTAAGTCTAAAACGGATGCATTCAACAAAGTAGCATAAAATAGAAAAATAAATGGGACTCCAACAAAGATCCAGTAAGAAAGATCATAAATGATCAAATAACGTTTTGTTTTTATATAAAAGTAAGCAATAAAGAGATATTCTCCAATCATCAAGACGATTCCAAATGGATGTCCCCATAAAAAATAAGTATAGATTCCATTCCAAACTGCCGATAGTAAGCCTGCGGTAAAGCCAACATAACGCAATAATAGGAAAGAAATGATCGGTCCAAATAAAAAGTCAATTCCTAAAAAAATAGGAATTTTCATAAAATTACCCGCAAAAATAAAAAGAAATATACCAATCCATTTGGTAGCCTTTAGATACGTAAATCCCATAAGCACACTTCCCAAGGATGAATTGAATACACTTTTCATTTTATCTTGAATTACAAAGAAATGGAAGATGATTGTTCGATGAAACAATTAATTTTCATGATTGATTAATTTTTACTAGATTTGTTGTAAAATAACTGTAAAGACTTTTTTTGGAGGACAGCCATGAGAGGAAGATATGGGATTTTTATTGGAATGATTGTTTTGTTAGTTATTACATATTTTTCATTTATATCGAAAAAACCAGAAATAAATTCCTTCCAAGACCATTCACCAAAAAAACTTTCCTTATTAGAGAAAACATTCATTACGGAGGCGGTTGTTGGGGGGATTGGAGATATTTTAATTCATAGTTATGTATACAATGACGCCTATCAAAATGGCACTTATAATTTTACAAAGATGTTCGAACCTATACGGTCCCTTCTTTCCAGCCCTGATTTTTTGATTGCCAATCAAGAATCAATCGCTGGAGGCGTAAAATTAGGTGTATCCACGTATCCACAATTTAACACACCTTATGAAATAACTGATGCCCTCCTTTATGCAGGCGTTGATATGGTGACAAATGCTAATAATCATACGTTAGATAAAGGGGAACAAGGGGTTTTAAGTGCCATTTCCTACTATGAACAAGTAGGCATGCCGTATACAGGGATGTTTAAAAATGAAGCAGACCGACAAAAGATACGAGTCATGTCAGTCAATGGAATTCAATTGGCGGTTTTATCGTATACATACGGAACCAACGGAATTCCTGTTCCAAAAGGAAAATCGTATTTAGTTAATTTACTTGATGAAGAATTGATGGTTAAAGATATCCAACGAGCCAAAGAACTAGCGGATGTCATTATTTTAAGTGTCCATTGGGGAAACGAATATCAACGTATACCAACAGATGCCCAAAAACATCTCGCCCAAAAATTATTAGAAGCCGGTGCAGATATTATTTTTGGTCACCATCCACACGTCCTTCAGCCGATTGAACGTCTACCATTGTCCGATGGGAGAACGGGGGTTGTTTTTTACTCCTTAGGAAACTTTTTATCCGGACAATGGAAGGATTATAAGGATTTAGGGGGAATGGGTACTGTGACGATCAAAAAAACCGTCAATAAACAAGGAACGTCCATCGACATAACAGATGTGCAGTTTTATCCGACGTATGTTTATCACAATAATTATCGAAATTATCGCGTATATCCGTTAGAAGAGGCGGTTAGTTTAGGTATTGCACCATACCCGGTTGAAAGTGTGATGAAACATTTGTTTTCAAAAAATGAACAACAATAAAGAAAGGGCTTGCTCAAACATGAGCAGCCCTTCTTTTTCGCTCCTATGTAGGATTTGATAACATATAGATTGGTTTTTTTGTGTATTCAACAATATTCCCTTCTTCATCGTACTGAAAAGCATGTTCTAACGGAAAAGGATACGTAAATAAGTCATGAATAAAGTAAGGGATATTAGAAACGACTTCAGTTGACGTGACAATCCAATCCAGTGATTTCCATTCAAGTTTTCCTTCTTTACACGCAATCGTTGGGTCAGTTGACACCGTCCCAATAAAAACATACATCCCCCCTGCTCTGTTCCAAGAAACGATGCCTTTAAAACGTATCTCATCAGGAATTAACCCTGTTTCTTCTTTTATTTCTCTTAGAATAGAAGCTTCGATGGTTTCACCAGATTCTAATTTGCCCCCAACACCATTCCATTTTCCTTGATTTGGTGGATATTTTCGATGTAGCAGTAATACTTCATTACTTGACCAATCTCCGCGTTTTAAAAAACAGATCGTATATGGATACAATATTGAGTAGCCGTCCTTTCATGCAAAAAGTTAGATATACCAAAAGTTTATTTTATATAATATATGTAACTACGATGTAATGGAGGTCTTAAAATGAAACTAGTCCTATCAAATGAGGTCATTACTTGGTTTGAAAAGGAAATGAATGTCAAGCCAGGTGATGCGATTCGCTTTTTTGTACGTTACGGTGGATGCGATTCTTTTCAAAAAGGTTTTTCTCTTGGTGTTATGAAAGATGAACCAAACGATGTAGCTGTTCAACAAGTGATAAACGGCGTGACCTATTATATTGAAGAAAAAGACCTTTGGTATTTTGAAGACCATGACCTACATGTTACATACAATGAAAAGTGGGATGAACCTACTTATGAATATGTAAAATCCATTCAATCGTAAGCTGTTTTTCTAAGACAGCTTATTTGTTTAATTTATGTCGTAACCGTTCAAGTTGATTAATTTTTCCTTCTTTACGTAAAATCCATTCTTCCTTTTCGCCGAGTAAATCAAAATGGGAGTAACCGTCTTTTCGAAAATGGATCCATTCTTTTTTTAAATGATATTTTTTCCCCCATTCGGCTAGCTTGTCTACGTCACGACAACCAACTTTTGTTACCGTTTTGACACCAGGAAAACGTTCATCTATCCAAAAATGGGTTAAAAACGCAATCCCCCCATCGTCTATTGTCCGTTTCCATTGGCGGATGTCTTCTCTCTTGATGCCAAAGGCCATCGTTACTCCTCCTATTACTTTTCTTGTTTTTTGGCTTCCATGTACGCCTCGTGCCATTCAGGAAAATACCGTTTAATAGAAATCGGACGAAAATTATCTCGTTTGACACAAACATGTTTCGACGTCCCGACTATGGCAATCTCATTGTCTTCACGTACGATTTCGTAACCGTACACAACGCGAATCCCATCGTATTCTTCAATCCATGTATGGACATAAGCCTTTTCTCCATAGCGAACAGGCTTTTTGTATGATACATGAATATCAATAACCGGTGAAAGGATTCCTTCTTTTTCCATATCTGCATATCGAAACCCTAACTCCTCGATTAGTTTGGTTCGTCCTAATTCCATCCATATTAAGTAATTCGCATGGTACACGACACCCATTTGATCCGTTTCTGCATATCGTACATCAATTTCTTTTGTCGCAATATGCATGTCGACGTTCTCCTTTCTTCAGTTAAGCCTACTTCGACCACTGTTTTCATCTTAACACAATTTTTTATTCAAGATAAAATAAAAAAGGAATACAATGGAATATTTTGTGGAAGGAGGAAGAATCGGATGGCAAAAGTGATTCAATTAAAAACGGAACAAGAATGGCGTCAAGCATTTCCTGTGATGAAACAGCTGCGATCACACCTCGATGAGGAAACGTTTATCAAACTCATAAACGTAATGAAACAACAAGGATATGAACTTTATGCATTAATAGAAAACGATGATATTCAGTCTGTTGCTGGTGTTGCCATTCAAACCAATTTATATCTCGATAAGCACTTATTTATTTATGAATTAGTGACGAATGAAGCTAACCGCTCCAAAGGATACGGAGAACAAATGATGAATTTTTTAATACATTTTGCGAAAGAAAATGGCTGTAAACACATCGCTCTGGAATCTGGCGTTCAAAGGGAAGACGCTCACCGCTTTTATGAACAAAAAATTGGCATGAAAAAAGCGAGTTTTTCATACCGCCTAGCGTTGTAAATAAGCATAAAAAAGAAGCGCCTTATGGACGCTTCTTTTTTATTCATACTGTTGTTGGTTATGGTATTCGTCTTTGATTTCTTCACGCATCGCTTCAATGCTTTCGCGACGTCGCTCATTTTTTGCTTCAATTTGCTGCTTTTCGTCTTCATTAGAGAATAAAGCCATCGATTCTTCCGCTTCTTCTATGTTTTCAATCGTGTTTTGCACCATTTCTTGTAGCTTTTCTACGTTATCACTACGATCATCTGGTTTTGGCTTATTATTGGCCATTCCCTTTATTCCTCCTTCTGCTGTAAAGGTACATCTATAATGTGTAACTTTCTTACGAAATATATGCAGGGAACGTCAAATTGATTTTGTTAACGATAACTATCTTATTTACTCAATTATTCCCCTTTTGTTTGTATAACTTGAGCATGTTGGCCGGACTGATCTTGCATTTGTTTCCCTTTATTACCGCCAGCAGATCGAGATTTGGTACCGATATGATTTGGTGCAAAATGTTTTGAATCTTTTTTCGGATTACCCATATCTTTCCCCCCTTTTATTTTTATGTTTTCCAATCTAGGAGGAAGTATGAGCAATTATTCTGCTTTGTCGAAGTATTTCTTTTCCAAGCGCTCTTCAATTTTTCGTAATGCTTCTGGATCATTCATTAAAGCTTGTTTATTTTCTTGCACTAGTTCACGAAACGATTTCATTCGCCGTTTTTTCATTCAGAACCCTCCAATGATTTATTCTATCTGCTATCTTTTCCATTTTTTTGATAAAATATGACGTATTTTTTTGTTTTTTCTCATTCCAAAGTATTTTCAGAAAAATAAAAAAGACGTTCTTATTTCTGAACGCCTGTTATGGATGAGTCCATGCATGTAAATCTTCTTTTGTCATTGCTCCTAAATGTTTATGACGGACGATTCCATCCTTATCAATGAAATATGTCATCGGAATAGAAAGGATTTGATAATCTTTTTGAACCTTTTCCTCATGGTCGATTAAAACGGGAAATGTAATATTATATTGAGCTAAAAACTCAGGTACATCCCCAACTTGATCAATATTAATGGCTAAAAGCTCTACATCAGCTGGTTTTTCTTTATAAAATGCTTGCAATTCGGGCATTTCTGCTTTACAAGGTGGACACCAAGTCGCCCAAAAGTTGATGATAATTCGTTTCCCTTTTAATTGTTCTAAAGAAATGGGTTGACCAGATAACGTTGGTAACGTAAAAAGTGGGGCCGGTTTATCAAGTGGATAGCCAACACCAATCTCTGCGGATACAAATTCTGACTCTTCCTGATGAATGTACTCTTCCCATTTAGGTAAAAATTCCTTACGAAGCGACTGATCTGATAAGATGCAATGAAATAACGCATCTTTTAAAACTTGATTATTCATTAATTCTTCTAATTGATTGGTATCAATCATCCCATTATTTTTTTGATCAAGAACAGAGACGAGTTCTCGTTTCGTTGACTCATCGATCTTTAATTCGTTTAATACTTTTTTTCTAAGTGTTTGATCTTGAACAAGCACTTCAAAAATCGACAAATCTACTCCTTCCACTTCATGAAACATATTTACAAATTCCTGTTCGACCAAATCTAGAGTTTGCTTTTGTTTTTGAACCGTTAACGTTTGAACGACTGCAACCGTTAACAAAACGACGAGAGCTGTTGCCCCTATGATTTTCTTCAAACGATTTCCCTCCATTCAAAGAGCTACATTTTCATTAATTTACTTTGGAATCATGGCCTTCTTATGAAAAAAAATCCAACTAATGACTACATACCTATAATATTTTTCCCTGTTCCATTTATATTATGAAGCTAGTCCAATAACTACATCTATATAAATGCGGAATAATATTTGAACATTTAGCCTGTTAAATGAATAGGTATTGAGTAAGATGTTTCGATATCCCTAACTTACAATACCCTCCAGATTGTTGCTCCTAAAAAATAGGTACACCCCCAAATAGTAAATCCACTACCTAGTAAAAGAATGGATGGAATCCATGCCTCTTTCTTCTTTACGATTTGAAACCCAATATATCCGATCGTAGCTATTGTTGCCAGTACGAGTCCCCGATCACCTCCTGTAAAATAAAGAAGACCTAATGGATTCGTCCAAATAAGATGTGGTTTTAAAATGACGATACTTGTTTTATAAATGGTTATCCAAATCAGGATACTATATAGAAAAATCGTCGGTACATCTGGACTGTTATGGGGGATTTCACGGTAAAAAATCTTCACCCATCCATAAGAAACAAAAACACCGATGAATAAAATTACCCATTGAATTGGAATATGTATAGGTCCTAGCGACAACATTAAGGGTCCCCCTTTCGTAAAAAAGAAGACCTAACAAATAAAGGCCTTCTAATTTTCATTGTCATTATCATGTTTACTTATTATTTAAGTAACAAAGAATAGGAAAATTGAGCGTCTGGGTCATTCTGAATCATTTGGATTTATGATAGCGAAGTGTAAATGATCTTCCCACTTTCCGTTAATCTTTACGTTCTTCTTGGAAAGCCCCTCCTTATGGAATCCTGCCTTCTCTAAAACTCGAATCGACGCATATCTGGCGTATACCGTTGCCAAAATTCTCGATTTCTACGGTGCATCTCTGCCAACGGTCCCACATCTGTATCCTTTAAAAATCGCAAATAGATTTTATGTCCCAACAATTTCATCTTTCCTTATCCCTTCCTTACATATAACCACCACAGGAATCCTGTGATGGATGGAGTATCTCGATTCATGGAAATTGGTAATGGAAATGATACTTGAATTGACATATAATTGACGCTCTCATAAATTCTTTTCATCCTCATCTTCGAGATCGTTCAAGCTTTCTCTTGCTAAAGTGAATGACTTTATTTGAAACGCCTTGTAAGGAGAAGACAAATGACGTACCGAATCGATTGCCAATTTGCACACCATTTTGTGTATGAAATACATGGTCTTTAACCCCAAAACGGAACCCGTTAAACAATTAAAGGCCTTCTTATTTTCCTTGTCTTAATCGTGTTTATTGATGTTCATTTCATCTTTCACTTTGGAAATCGCTTTAATAAGTCGGTTAGTTACTCGGTGAACGATTTCTTCTATCGCCTGTTCAGACAATTCTACTTCTAGCTTTGGTGATACTTTTTTTGCTGTAACATCTGACTCCATACGGATCCCTTGAGGGGCTTTCCCATGAATCCCCATCTTCTCTTTTAATTCAAGCAAGCGTTTCACGTGTCGTTCGTTAAGCTCACGGTCTCCATTTATTTGACGAGCGAGCCAGTTAATTTTCGCACAAAATTCTAGCGATTCCATTAAAAAATAGGCATGCTCTAAGTCTTTTCCCCATGTTAACGCTCCATGATTTTCGAGAAGAACCCCTTGATGGTCATGGACATATGGGGCAATGGCTTCTGGTACTTCACCCGTTGATGGAGTTCCGTATGGAGCAAGCGGGATAGAACCAAGAAGGACGATAAGTTCGGGCATGGTCGCTTGATCAAGCGGGATACCGGCAACCGCAAAGGCGGTGGCATATGGTGGGTGTACATGAACGACAGCACCAACATCAGGTCGTTCTTGATAGACACGTAAATGCATTTTAATTTCTGACGTAGGTCGATAAGTTCCTTCTAACACTTCACCTTTTCCGTTGACGAGTAACAGCATGTCTTTTGTTAAAAAGCCTTTACTCACACCCGTTGGCGTGACGAGAAATACGTCTTTGTCTATACGGACAGAAAGGTTGCCATCATTTGCGGCAACCATTCCTTTCTCATAAATTCGTTTACCTATGTCACACATTTGTTGTTTCAACATCTCAAGACTCATGCTGACACCTACTTAGTCTGAAATAATACTTGTAATTCATGTTCATAATTCCCTTGAACAATCCCTTTTTCGGTAATAATAGCCGTGATTAGTTCATGTGGCGTCACGTCAAAAGCGGGATTAAATACTTTAACCCCTTCTGGAGCCGTTTGTTTTCCAAACCCATGGGTCACTTCCAAACTTTCTCTCTCTTCTATTGGTATCTCGTCTCCAGTTTTTGTTTGTAAATCAATAGTAGACAGTGGAGCAGCTACATAAAACGGTATATTGTGAGCTTTGGCAAGTAGTGCCAGTCCGTACGTTCCAATTTTATTGGCTGTATCACCGTTTGCGGCAACGCGATCACAGCCTACAATCACGGCTTGTACCCAACCTTTTTGCATCACCATTGCGGCCATATTATCAGTAATGAGCGTCACATCGATCCCTGCTTGCATCAATTCCCAAGTAGTTAATCGTGCTCCTTGTAATAACGGACGTGTCTCATCCGCATATACGCGTATGTTCCATCCTTTTTCCTTAGCTAAATAAAGAGGAGCTAACGCAGTTCCGTATTTCGCCGTGGCGATTCCCCCGGCATTACAATGGGTCAATACGCCCATTCCATCTTTTAGTAAAGTCAGGGCATGTTCTCCAATGGAACGACAAACTTCTTCGTCTTCTGTCCGAATAGCATGCGCTTCTTCCTCTAACGCCTGTTTAATTTCCGCAATTGGGCGGTGCTTTTCTTTTTTCGCTCGTTCCGTCATCCGATTTAACGCCCAAAATAAATTGACAGCAGTCGGTCGGGAAGAAGCTAAATACTCTGCTTGTTTTTTCAACTCCTCAAAAAACGCAGGAAAGCTCTCTTCCGATGAATGTTGAATCCCTAACAATAATCCATATGCAGCGGCAATACCGATCGCAGGGGCTCCTCGCACTTTTAATTTTTTAATGGCATCCCATACTTCTTCAATGGTCGTAAGGGATAAAAAGACCGTTTCATTCGGTAATTTTGTCTGGTCTAAGATGGTTACGGTTCCGTTATCGTATTGAACGGATTGGATAAATGACATCGTATTTTCCCCTCTCCGAATTTTATTCAACGGACTGAATGAGTGCTTTCACTTCATTGATTTGTTTAACTTGATGACGATTGATAATTAAGGATCGGCCAATGGCCAGTGCAAGCCTTTGCGCTTGTAACCGTTTTACATCATCTTTGATTGTATCAATATCCGCTACATGTGCCAACCCGTAGATCCGGCGAATCATTTTACAACCAGCATACCCTAATGTATCCGAAAAAATCTCTTTCATTGTAAACTCCTTAAAGGATGGTTGAGAAAACATTGGATCGTGACAATCTTTCTCATAAAGTGCGGTGAATTTTTGTGAAAATAATGTCCATACATCGGCTGCCATTTGCAACAATCGAGAGCGGACCACGTGTTTTTCTTCCTCATTTTCCGCCCAACCTTCTTGGGCTGCATAATTTAGTAACAAGTTGGCAATGACCGCCCCGATATCAAATCCGATAGGACCAACAAACGCAAATTCTGGATCGATCACTTTCGTACGATCAGGACGAACAAAAATACTACCTGTATGTAAATCCCCATGCAATAGAGCTTCCGCTTTCGTCATGAAGCGATGTTTTAACTTCGCTACCTCTCCTTTTAGTTCTTCATCTTTCCAAATTTGCTCTGCTAGTGGACGAACGCCTGGAGGAATATTATTTTCTGGCGCATCGTAATACGGCTGAGTAAAAATTAAGTCCTCTGAAATTTTACATAGCTCTGGATTAATGAACCGTTTCACTAACGATTTTTTCTCAAGTGGGTTCATATAATAATCAGATGTATAAAATAAGGTGTTCGCTAAATATGTAGATATATGATCCGCAAATTGCGGATATTCTTGTTTTTCAATTAATCCTTTTCGCATAATGACATGATCAGATAAATCTTCCATTACAAATATCCGTAAATCTGGATCAGCATGGAATAATTGTACAGTATGTTCAGGACAGTATTTGCCTTCTTCTTTTAGCGCTTCTGCTTCAATCCGATTACGATCGACCGTAAGCGGCATCGATTCTCCCACCACTCGAGCATATGGAAGCGATTGTTTAACAATCACTTTTTTTTCAGTCAGCTGGTCCTCAATTTGAAACACTAAGTTTAAATTTCCATCCCCAATTTCTCGACACGTTAGCTTTGCATCAGCAGAAAAAATAGATAAGTTTTGAATGTATTCAATGACAGACTGTTCATCTAATGTTCGATAGTTAGTTTCCACCATTTCAACCTCAACCCTTTCTTTCTCTCTTATTGTTGCTATTTTATCAAATTTTTCGAATATAGCAATAAATGAAACTCGAAATCATTTTAAAATTTTGATATTTCAACGTATGAAAAAATTTGGTAATATTTTCAGAAAGGAGGATATGAGATGAGTAGGATGACATACCCACATTTGTATCGAAAATTTCTACAATTGTTAGAAGCCAATGATCTAGAAGGTTTGAGATTTCTTCTTTCTTTAATCGATCGTCATTTTCCCGAGCAGAAAGATATTTCGATATCATTGAACGTTTATTTACTTAGCCAAGAAGAGGACGATGAAAAAGCATGTGATTTATTAGATGAAGCTTTGCAACATGGAGTGTGGTGGCATCCTTCTACCCTGGACCGTAGTCCTTTTTTTAAACCGCTTCATTCGTGTAAAAGATTTTCTATCATACGGGAGAAAAATCAGCAACTATTTGAAAAGAATCGTTCATTCGGTATCGCTAAAATTTTGTACGCTGGCGATGAAACAAGTTCTAAAGGGATATTTGCTATCCACTGGAGAGGCTCGAATGCTGAAGATTTTTCGACATTTTGGTTAGAACACCACTCGCCGTATCGTTTCGCATTTCCACAAAGTTCCCAAGTTCATGGAATACGGTCCTTTCATTGGGACGATGAGGTCATCGCTAAGAATGAGTTAAAAGAGTTGTTTCAGCGATTTGTTAATGATTCTCGTCTTTCAACAAGAAATATGGTCATTAGTGGAGCTTCCCAAGGTGGGAAACTGGCGATTGAGCAGTTATTAGCTGGTCAAATTTTTAAAGCTCGTGGGTTTATTGCGGTGATTCCGGCCATCATTCCTCATACGATCGAAACCATAAAAAGACTTTTACAAAATAATAATTGGAAACAGATGAAAGGATGTATAATTACCGGAACTGGGGACCCTTTTTATGAAGAAACAATGAAATTAAAGCCTTTATTTGAACAGTATCAATTCCCATGTTTATGGTTGGTAGTGGAAGGGTTAGGGCATATGATTCCTGAAAATTTCCAAGAATTAATCGAAAAAGCAACGGATTTCATTTTCTCAACATGATAAAAATAAAACAACATCCATTTTGCGTTCACTTACGCGATTCATAAGTTTATGTCTGTGGAAAGTATTTTTATTTAGAAAATATGTTCAATCAAAGCGTCTAAAGGGGAAATATATTGTTAGTAATAAAATAACGAAACCTATCAAATCAAAAATTCGTCTATTATAAGGAAAGAAATAAATAGACAGCAGTGACTAGGAGGTACATATCATGAAACGATTGATCTCAAGTATAATGGTTGTTCTAATTTTGTTCACATCTCCCCTTTGGACACTAGCAGATGCAGCCGAAGGTGATGTCATTGTCACGCTTGGTGAAAATTTAACAGAGCAGCAAAAACAACAAGTATTAAATGAAATGAATCCGCCAGATGAAGCGATGTTTATTACCGTTTCAAACGCAGAAGAACATCAATATTTAGAAGGAGTGGTTCCAAAAGCCCAAATTGGTACACGGGCGATTTCTTCTTCTATGATTACCATTGGGGCGAAAGGTTCTGGACTATCCGTAGAAACGAATAATATAAATTGGGTCACAGAGGAGATGTACACGAATGCGCTCATTACTGCAGGAGTAAAAGATGCAGACATCTACATTACCGCCCCTTTTGAAGTTTCAGGTACAGCTGCCCTAACCGGTCTAATGAAAGCGTATGAAGTTTCTACTGGACAAAAGATTCCAGAAGAAGTGAAAAAAGTCGTAAACGAAGAAATGGTAACAACAGCTGAACTTGGCGAGTCGATTGGAAATGATGAAGCAGTCGCCTTACTTGCTCGTCTCAAAGAAGAAATAGCGGAAAATGCTCCTAAAACCGAAGATGAATTACGTACTCTCATTGAACAGGTTGCTAAAGAATTAGGCATTACCCTTACAGAACAAGACATCGAGCGATTACTTGCTCTTCTAGAAAATATGAAAAATGCCAATATTAATTGGGACCAAGTCAATGAACAGTTAAGTAAAGCAAAAGAACAACTCTCAACCTTCCTCCAATCAGAAGAAGGAAAAACATTTTTGCAAAACATCATAGATATTTTAAAAGAGATT
Organism: Bacillus sp. (in: firmicutes); assembly: GCA_017656295.1. NCBI lineage: Bacteria > Bacillati > Bacillota > Bacilli > Caryophanales > Bacillaceae > Bacillus > Bacillus sp. (in: firmicutes). The sequence goes on from JACDOC010000004.1 coordinate 53,120, forward strand.
TGGAATGCGATTCTTTCCCTCTTCGCTACAGAACCACAACAACAGCAAGGGACCTAAAGAAACAAGCTGACTTCGTTTTTGAAGTCAGCTTGTTTTATGAGGGCAACCTACACAAATAATGCTATATATATAACCATTATGATGAAAAATATAACTGAGTTTACAATTTCTAAAACTCCAATTTTTAGGATAGACAATTTCTTTCCATACATCCATATCGCGCGAACTAGACTTGGGAAAAAAGCTAATGCGATGATTTCTTCACCAAATATCATCCATCCCACGACAACGACGATATGAAAAGTCCAAGAAACAAACCGATAAATCTCGTTGTTCTTTTCCCGAATCATTGTTTTGACATAAAAGGTACTCCCAACAAAAAAGAGAACGCTCGCCATAAAGATGACCCAAGCTAGTTCTTCTGGCCAACCGCCTTTCACATAATAACTAGCTAAGCTCCCGATACAAAAAGAGATAATCGCACTAAAGTCATTCATAAGTGCCCGGTCGTTATTTTGACGAGCAAAATACATATTTATTAGAAAGAAAGGAAGGATAAATAATCCGAAGAAAATGATTTTCCAGTCATGATATAGGACAATCATAATCATCATAAGAGCGATCAACAAGTATAACATTCCCCACTTAACCCATTTACTCCGGTTCTTGTTCCGTTTTTTCGAAATCATAAGAAGTGGGTACGACGCTAAATATAAAAAGAGCCAGCCTAAGCCAAGTGGAATGTGCACCCATGACCACCCTCCAGCCATGGCCCCGAGTACAAAAGGTATCACGAGCATTGCCCAAGCTCCATGTTGTTTCGGGATAAACGGTTTCATTACAACCCCTCCCATAATAACTTATATCTTAATATTAGTATAACAAAGACAACGAAAGATATAGGGAGAGATTGTGGAGAATCATTGAATAATTCATGTGTATTAAAAAAGAACGAATCCCCCCATCACTTGGGATTCGTCCTTTTTTAGTTAATTAATCCTTTTTCCTTTAAAAATTGACGTGCCACTTCTCGTGGATCTTCTTGGTCTATATCGACTTTTGCGTTCAGAGAGGTCATGTCTTCTTCGGAAATTTGACCAGCTAATAAATTTAACACTTCTTCAACTTCTGGGTGAGCATCAAGTACTTCTTTCCGAACAATCGGAACGGCATAATAAGGTGGGAAAAACCCTTTATCATCTTCAGTTGTTCCTAAATCATACCGTTCAATTCGTCCGTCCGTAGTAAACGCTGGAATAATATCTACATCTCCTTTCTTTAAAGCTTCATACATAATATTTGGGTCGTAGCTTTTCTTTTCTTTAAAGGAAAATCCGTAAGTTTCGGCTAACGCATCGTAGCCATCCTCTCGTTCATAAAATTGATGGGGCGCACCAAAAATTAATTCACTTGCATATTCGGTTAAATCACTATATGTTTTTGCTTCTATTCCTTCTCCTTTTCGATAAGCAAGTGTGTACGTATTTTCAAAGCCAAGTGGCTTTAACCAAACGACGTTATATTTTTCTTTGTATCCTTTGCGGACACGTGCTAAAATCTCATCTGCTGATTCGCCGGGTTGTACGGTTTCTTTTAAAACGGCTTCAAGACCTGTCCCAGTATATTCAACGTATATATCAATATCCCCTTTTTCTAATGCAGGCGTCAAAATCGATACTTCCCCTAATCCTTCTTTCACTTCCACTGTTAAATCCGTTTTTTCCTTTAATAATTCGGCGATCATATGAGTTAAAATATATTGTTCCGTCCACATTTTACCCGAGACAACAATTTTGTTATCAGACGTATTGTTACATCCTGTAAGTATTCCTAACAAAAGAGTCAAAATGAGTGCAAAAGAAAGTAATTTTTTCAACACCATCAACCTTTCGTTTTTAATCCTTTTGGTGTGGATAAACGTTCGATTAATTTTAAAAAGAAATCAAAGAAAATCGCTAACAACGCAGCTGGAATGGCTCCTGCTAGCACTAACTGGTTGTTCCAAGTAGATAATCCACGATAAATTAAGTCACCAAGTCCTCCCGCTCCGACAAACGTAGCCAGAGTGGCAATTCCAACCGTTAAAACAGTAGCTGTCCGAATCCCGGCCATAATAACGGGGAGAGAAAGTGGTATTTCGATTTTCCATAAAATTTGCCGGTTCGTCATTCCCATTCCGCGACCAGCTTCAATGACACTCTGGTCTACTCCCTTAATGCCCGTGTATGTATTGCGTAATATTGGAAGTAGGGCATAAATCGTTAAAGCAATAATAGCTGTTAACGCACCAGTACCGAGTAGTGGCACGATAAATCCAAACAACGCTAAGCTAGGAATGGTTTGAAAAACTGCGGTTACACCAATAACCCATTCCGCCCACTTCTCGTGACGTGTAATGTAAATGCCAAGAGGGACAGAGAGGATGATGGCAATACTTATCGAAATAAGAGAAAGACAAATATGTTCGATGATTCCCGTTGCGATTTGTTCTGATCGACTTGAGACAGTCTCAAAAAAAGTGCCGAACACATGATTAATCGTCATACAAGAACCGCCTCCTCTTCCTGCTGTTGGGAAAATGCAAGTAACAAGTTCTCTCTCGTGATCATGCCGAGAAAGTGCGTATTCTTTCCAACAGGTGCAATACTTAAATTTTGCATTACCATTGCTTTGGCAGCTTCGGAAAGAGTGGTATGTGGAGACAATAGGATAGGAAGAGGCTGTGTTAGTGATTCGATTGGGTCCGTACTTGAAAGGTTTGATTGTTCCAGCTTACGTCGAGATATAATCCCTATAACCTTATCAGATTCATTAACCACAAATACCTCATTAACGGAACGTGTTAGTAGCCATTCCAATACCTCTTTTTTCGTAAAATGAACAGGTACAACAATTGGTTCTTCAATAAACGGTTCAATGGTTTTTACTTGTTCTTTTAAACGATGCTCTCCAATAAACGAACGTACAAAATCATTTGCTGGTTGTGTAATAAGTTCTTCAGGAGTCGTATATTGTTCGATACGTCCTTCTCTCATAACGGCAATTCTATCCGCTAATTTTAACGCTTCATCCATATCGTGCGTGACGAACACAATCGTTTTTTGGATGGACTGCTGAATTTGTTTTAATTCGTCTTGTAATTGTTCCCGACTAATCGGGTCGAGTGCACTGAAAGGTTCGTCCATTAAAATGATAGGTGGTTCGGCTGCTAAAGCGCGAACAACACCAACCCGTTGCTGCTGTCCTCCACTTAATTCTAACGGATAGCGATGTTTGAAAACACTGGGATCTAATCCAACTAAATCTAACAATTCATCGACCCGTTTTTCGTATTTTTCTTTTTTCCAACCTTTTAATTTGGGGATAAGAGCGATATTTTCTCCGACTGTCATATGTGGCAAGAGACCAATTTGTTGAATAACGTAACCAATATTTCGACGTAACTCAACTTCGTCGTGGTATGCTATGTTTTGACCATCTATATAGATCGCACCCTCCGTCGGGAGTATAAGCTTATTAATCATTTTCATTGTCGTTGTTTTCCCACAACCACTAGGGCCAATTAGAGCCACAAACTCTCCTTTTGGAATATGTAAATCAATACCTTTAATCGCTTCAAAACCATCTTCAAACCTTTTTACAACACGTTCAAATTTAATCAATAAGACCACCTACTGCTTTTTACATTCACTTCATTTACTTTCATTTCATCTCTATACCCTTTTTTTTAACAATAAAACCTGTTTAAACAAAAAATAAATAATAGTTTTCTATATAAATATCAACCCCTTGTTTTATATTTGTCTGATAAAAAATGGTTATTTATATTTTAGATGGTTTAAGGAAAAACATCCAATGATTTACCTTTAAAAATGGATCTGTAAAACGATACTGTTGATATTTATCCATTTCGCTTGTGGCGGACGCTTTCCGCGGGCAAGGTGCAAGCCGCTTCCCTCGCTACGCTCAAGTATGGGTCTTGCGGCTTCTTGTTCCCGCTGGAGTCGCCGCCGTGTGAACAAGTTGCTAAAAATCAACAATGAAATATTACATAGCCTTAAAAATAAGAAATAAAAAACAGCTGCAATTTGCGAAGAAATTAGTAAAAAAGGTTCAAATCGTTGACGATTTGAACCTTTTAAATTAATAATAGATTAATTTTCTTGTAATTTGTTGCGAAGTACCATTTGAAGGATACCGCCGTGACGGTAGTAGTCGATTTCTACTTCAGAGTCGAAGCGAACAAGTACTTCGAATTCTTTCTTGTTACCATTTTCGTCTGTTGCAGTTACTTTCACGATATCGCGTGGTTTTACATTTTCATCAATATGAACGTGAATCACTTCTTTACCTGTTAAACCAAGTGTTTCAGCGTTTTCACCTGCTTTAAATTGAAGCGGTAAGACGCCCATTAACACGAGGTTGGAACGGTGAATACGTTCGAAGCTTTCTGCAATCACTGTTTTGATTCCTAATAAATTCGTACCTTTTGCCGCCCAGTCACGGGAAGATCCCATTCCATAATCTTTACCCGCCAAGACGACAAGATTCGTACCGTTTTCTTTGTACTTCATGCACGCATCGTAAATAGACATCACTTCGCCAGTTGGCCAGTAAGTTGTATAGCCACCTTCTGTACCTGGTGCAATTTGGTTACGAATACGGATGTTCGCAAACGTACCGCGCATCATCACTTCGTGGTTACCACGACGAGATCCGTACGAGTTGAAGTCACGAATTTCTACACCTTTTTCACGTAAATATTTTCCTGCTGGCGTATCTTTACCGATCGCACCGGCTGGAGAAATGTGGTCGGTTGTGACAGAATCTCCGAATTTACCAACGACACGTAACCCTGTTAATGGTTTTATTTCGTCAGGATTCGCTGATAATCCTTCGAAGAACGGTGGATTTTGAATGTAAGTTGAATTTTCATCCCATTTGTAAAGTGGCTCATTACTTGTTTTAATTGAGTTCCAACGTGGATTGTCTTCAAATACGCGTTCGTATTCTTTACGGAATAATTCCGGTGTAACTGTACGTTTCACAACATCTTTAATTTCATCTGTTGTTGGCCAAATATCTTTGAAGTATACGTCGTTACCGTCTTTATCTTTACCGATTGGATCGTTCAATAAATCAATATCAACCGTACCCGCTAATGCATAAGCCACAACTAACGGTGGTGATGCTAAGTAGTTCGCTTTTACAAGTGCATGAATACGGCCTTCAAAGTTCCGGTTACCAGAAAGAACAGATGTCACAAGTAAATCGTTTTCGGCAATGGCTTTTTCGATTTCTTCTTTTAATGGACCGGAGTTACCGATACATGTTGTACAACCATAACCAACGAGGTTGAAACCGATTTGCTCTAAATATGGTAGTAAGCCAGAATCACGTAAGTAACCAGTAACAACTTTAGAACCTGGTGCTAGTGATGTTTTGACATATTTCGGTACTTGAAGTCCTTTTTCTACCGCTTTTTTCGCGACTAATCCAGCACCTAGCATAACGTATGGGTTAGAAGTGTTCGTACAGCTAGTAATGGCCGCAATAGCAACCGCACCTGTTTTCATTTTCACTTCGTCGCCATCGTTAAATTTTACAACAACTTCTTTATCAAGTTCAGATTTATCTAATCCGAAACCTTGGTTTCCTACTGGTGCGCTAATGGCGTCATGGAATGCTTTTTTCATTTGAGAAAGCGGAATTAAGTCTTGTGGACGCTTTGGACCAGATAGGTTTGGCTCAATTTCGGATAAGTTGATTTCAACTACATCTGTGTAAATAGGCTCTTCATTATCAGGAGTGAAGAACATGTCGTTTTCTTTTAAGTATTTTTCTACTAAACGTACGTGCTCTTCAGGACGACCTGTAAGACGTAAATAGTCTAAAGATTCATTGTCAACTGGGAAGAATCCACAAGTTGCTCCGTACTCAGGTGCCATGTTTGCTACAGTCGCTCGGTCAGCAAGTGGTAACGTTGCTACCCCCGGTCCGAAGAACTCAACGAATTTACCAACTACACCTTTTTGACGAAGTACTTGCGTCACTTTTAACGCTAAATCTGTAGCCGTTGCACCGTTTGGAAGTTCCCCTGTTAGTTTGACTCCGATCACTTCAGGAATTGGGAAGTAGGATGGTTGACCAAGCATTCCAGCTTCAGCCTCAATACCACCGACACCCCATCCTAGTACACCGATACCGTTAATCATTGTTGTATGGGAGTCTGTACCGACGAGCGTGTCAGGATATGCTTCGAAATCACCCTCAGTTGTTTCAACGGCATGTACTACATGAGCTAGATATTCTAAGTTTACTTGGTGTACAATTCCTGTTGCTGGTGGAACCGCACGATAGTTTTTGAACGCTTTTTGCGCCCAGCTTAAGAATTGATAGCGTTCAGCATTGCGCTCGAATTCAAGTTCCATGTTTGCTTCGAGTGCATCTGGAGTACCGTATTTATCAACTTGAACGGAGTGGTCAATAACGAGATCTACTGGAATTTCTGGATTGATTTTATCTGGGTCTCCTCCCATATCTGCCATTGCTTTACGTAAAGACGCTAAGTCAACGACCGCCGGAACCCCAGTGAAGTCTTGTAAAATAACGCGAGAAGGTTTAAATGGTACTTCAGCCCCTTTTACTTCTTCAGAACCCCATTTTGCCAAATTTTCCACATGTTCTTTTGTAATCACACGTCCGTCCATTTGACGAAGAACAGATTCTAGTAGCACTTTAATGGAATATGGCAAGCGAGAAATTTTGGCCACTCCTGCTTCTTCTAACGCTTTTAAACGATAGTAGTGATAGCGTTTGCCTTCTAGATCAAATGAAGCACGAGCGTTAAACACATCATTTTTTGCCATCTTACTTCCCCCTCTATTGAATAATGCTTTCGTGCTGTCCGAAAAGTTTGATTTATCCTAACTTTTCTCACATTTCCATCTTAATACAAGATGTGACATAAGTAAATAACAAGAAAGTTATTGCATTTGATAAGTTCGGCTTATGGTATATCTCGTATTTTCTCATTTTACTTATAAATACTAATCATCTTGCGGTTTGAAAGGATATTTCTGTTTCCATACTTCCAGAAGGGCATTATTGCAAAAAAATATTTGCTGTCGAATCATTGGAGCTGTGATTATTTTGAACGAAATTGTCTCAAACTACCCGTAGTATAGGGGGTGATAAGATGGCCAAACGAAAAGCCAATCATATTATCGAAGGGATGAATGCAGCGAAGGCACAAGGAAAAGGGGCTGGTTATAACGAGGAATTTGCCAATGAACCGTTAACGGAAGCTCAGCGGCAAAACAATAAAAAGCGAAAGAAAAATCAATAAATGATATTTGAGTGTTATGTTTAAGAGGACTTTCCTTTTCTCTGATTTTGTTTGACAGTAAAATAGCTTGTAGACTATTTAGACAAGTCTACAAGCTGTTTGATAATAAGAAAAGAATTTTCAACTTTCGGGGGAATCTGGATGTAACAAAGCGTACTGTACATAACCCGAAATCAGATTGAAATGGTAGCGGTTAGTGAAAATTACGGTTTAGAGTTTTTGTTCATTTTTTGCATAAAATGTATATAAGAAAATAAATGAGTTCGATAAGATTTGTTTAATCATATAAGTGAGGTGCTTTGTTATGAGTATAAAATTCGAAAATCTTCCTAAATTCATTCAAATACGGTTAAACAAACTTAAAGAATATCAGGGAAAACCGCTCGAACATCCATTAACAGAGCCAATTGATATCTGGTCTTTAGATGCAAAACGACTTTTCCCGGATTCTCCTTCTCTTCAAAAAGATTTTAATGAGATCAAAAAACAAGAACTTTCCAAAAGAAAAAACCTCTAAATGACAAGAATTTAGAGGTCTTTTAGGAAATATCCGATGGATTATTGTTCATTATTAACCTCTTCAACGATTTGCTGGAGATCCGAACGGAATTTTTCTAATTGCACTCGTTGATGCTCACTTGCTACCTCTAATGCATTTTCGATTTGCTGATACGCCTCATTTACTTCTTGTTTTAAATGTTTTAATTGTTGACCATAGCTTGCATCATCTCGAACGATCTGGTTAAATACATCTTTTGCTTCCTCATAACCTTGTTGTGCGGCTTGGAATGCTTGTTGTTTATTTTTATGATAAGGCATGATGAATACAGCTCCTTCATGATGTTCTACCATTAATAGTATGAACAAGAACTGATTGGACTATACCGAATAAGAACTCACTTTTTGTTAACACTATACAAGAGGAGGGATCCATTATGAATCGAAACAACGCAAAAGATATGCGAAAAAACGCACCTAAAGGGGAACAATCTGGCCAACCTGCGCCATTAGATGGTTCACACAAAGTAAAAAATCGAAATCACACAAAGCAAAAGAAACATGCTGGTCATGATATGTAAGGCCACACTCGGTTATCCAATAACCGAGCTTTTAATTTAAAGGCTATGTTATATGTCATTGTTGATTTTGATAATTAAACATTTCGCTTGTGGCGGGCGCTTTCCGAGGGCAAGCCGCAAGCCGCTTCCCTCGCAACGCTTAAGTAAGGGTCTTGCGGCTTCTTGTTCCCGCTGGAGTCGCCGCCTTTCGCTTCATGTGAATAACTTTCAAAACAGTATTGTTAATAGACATTTATACCAATTGTCATTGGCACATCAAAGAATGAAATAACAGTAAAAGTATCCACGGTTATTTTTGAGTAGAGCCAATTAAAAAAACACACTTATTTTTCTTATTAAATACGTCTTAAGTTAATCATTTTTTTGGTCATTCACTTTTCACCAGATGTAAACGATGAAACCATGGACCTGCAATCGAACGAATCTTTGCTTCACCAGCAGGATGATACGTTATAATCCAGCACGTTGCGGGACCGCATGATGCATGGATATCTAGATCTGTATCGATTTCAATTATTTTCATGCCATTCATGTTCGCAAGCATGTTTGTTTCATAAAAAATCCCTTTTGAACCAATCGGGATAAGTTCATAAACTTCTTCCAGCGCTATGATAGGTTGAAAAAGTTGAATAGGAGCAATTTGTTCTTGTTGATTCAACACATCCGGACCAACTAACGGTGTCCCGATCACCGCCCATTGTGCATCAGGAGGAGTTTGAGCGATTTTTTTGCTTTCTATTTCCACTTCTCCCCCTGCTAGAAAACCGACCGCCGATTGCTCAAAAGAAAAATTACTTTCCGTACTTCCAGTAACAGGGATATGGTCAATATGTAATTCTTTTAACGTTCTTTTTACCCCTTTCATCAATGACATCCAATGATCATCACCACAAAAATTGTAAACCACCGCAAACAATGGCTTAGCACCTGTCGATAAGCATTCAAGCATCGCTACTCTCATCCCGAAATAGCCGATCGTTTCATAATCTACTTTTACTGCATCTTTTTCCTTTAATCCAATCCCGCCAGTATTATCTGTCGCTAAGACGAGCTCTTTATTTTGAGCTAATGGCAAAAACAATACATCTCTCATGCTTTTACTTCTCCCCTGCCCACTTGATTTATCCACCCTGTAAGCCGTGGAATAAGCAAATAAGTCAAGAACAAGTTAATTATTGAACCGATCATCAATGCCGGAACAACCGTACTGTAAAAAGCTTTTCCAAGGATAAAATAAAATGGCAAAGGAGCGACGATACTGTTTCCTATGAAAAAAACAATGGCGGCCAGCCATTTTCCCCATTTCTTATACAACAAGCCGAACAACCAGACTAAAATTCCCATTTCAACACCAATTAACAAATGAAAGAAACCTAATGGAAAACCCGCAGTCATGGCCGATAACAAATGTCCAAAACATCCGACGGCTCCTCCAAACACACTCCCAAAGAAAACCGCTGCTACGAGTGCTGGCAACGTATCAAGCGCAATACTACCAAGAACAACAGGAATTTTGATCATCGCACCTAATACAGCTAATCCAAGAAACACGGAAAATTGCGCCCATTTTCTCATGTTTACTCTTCCTTTCTCTTTTCTTTACGAAATACAACGGCACTGCGGACATACTCAACATCTTTTACATTTGACCGAAAATTGATGACTCTCGCTAACACAAAAAAATAATCAGATAATCGATTTAAATATTTTAGAGCCAGTTGAGGAACAGGTTCGCCTGTTTTTATTAATTTCACCACTAAACGCTCTGCTCTTCTCGTCACCGTTCGGGCAATATGAATAGAAGCAGCAACTTTTGTGCCGCCGGGTAAAATAAATCTTTCTAGCTTTGGCGTTTCGCTTATATATTGATCAATTTTTTTCTCTAATGCGGTAACATATTCTTCTTTCAATTTAAATTCACGTTTCTTGGACACGTTAGCTAAATCATGCCCGCAATCAAACAATTCATGCTGGACATTAACCAAATCGGCAATAATATCTTCAAACTTTTCTCGATCAAGCTCTGCAATAGCCTGACCTACAAAGCAGTTCACCTCATCGACGGTTCCATATGCTTCGACACGGACATCATCTTTATCTACACGTGCACCAATAATACTCGTTTTCCCTTCATCACCGGTTCTTGTATAAATGATCATCTTGATTCTCCTCCTCATTTTTTAATCGCTGCTCGAGCCCATACCAAATAACTGATACGGTGTTGCAGTATCGAACCAATTCTTGATAGGCCCATCCGGTGTAGTCGCGCCATGTTCTTTCCAGTGGATCAATCGGAACAATTCCTTTCGTTACATCCGTTCCTATCCAAATAACGGTTCTTTCATCTTCACTTTCCCACTTTCGCCAAGTATCGAGAAATGCACACCATGTTTGTCTTTGAAATGAAGGATGATTGTTAACAAATGCTTTTTTGATATATTGCTCAACCCCTTCCAGTACGACAATAGAAGAATGAGAGAAACACTGCTCCCATGATGCAATATCGGGATTAGCCGTATACATCGACCGCCAATCAACATCTTCTCCATATTTTTGTTTTACCCATTTCCGTTTTCCGTTGAAGGCACCTCCTTTAACGAAATGCACCTTTCTCCCCTCCTAAACGAATCAAGATTCTTCCATACAAATTCATATCCTGCTCCATGACGAACTTTCCAATCCCAAAATGACTTTTGTTCAGGATGAAACTGCGTAAGCCAATATCTCAAAACGCCTCCGTGCGAGACGATCGCTACATGGAAAACCTCTTTTTCTATCATAAACTGATACAATCGATCGATCACACCGTTCATTCGATGGCGAAAATCAGCGAATGTTTCACCGCCAGGAGGCCGAGTTATTTCGGGGTTGGCTACCCACTCTTTATATAGAGGGTCGCTTTGTAAATCTTCAAATGTATGATTCTCCCATTCTCCAAAATTCAACTCACGCAGGTCCTTCCAATAATGAATCGTTTGATTTGGAAAATATATGTTGGCTGTCTCCGTACAACGTGCCAAATCACTGGAGATGACGGTGTCATAATGAGGGATTTTAGATTTCGTTTTGAACAAACATTCCATTCCCTTTTGACATAAAGGGGGATTACTCCAGCCTACATACCTTTTGGAAACATTGGCTTCTGTTAGGCCATGACGTAATAAGAGCACAACCACAGAACGATCCATAACATCACTTCTCCCCCTTCGATACTCGCGCCAATGATGTCACCTGTGATTCCGCCGAAATGTTTCATAATAAATCGGTAAGTAAAAATCAACCAAAGTATAAAAGTAAATACGAGCCACCAATAGATGAAAAAAGCTTCCTTCACAAACGAATAGATAATGATAGAAAAAACGAAAACATACATAGGATAGACAATCAGATTTTGTTTTCCGACTCCATTCTTAAAAAAAACCGCCATACCTTCCTCACGTGCGGGTTTACCCATGACAAGTAAATACCCTGCTCCAATCCTAGAAAGAAAAGGAATGGAAATCATGATAAATAATAGCTTTACGTCAATCCGGGCGATCGTTTCATACATCACAAAAAATTTTGCCGACAACAAGAGGATAACGGATAATACGCCAAATGCCCCCACTCTCGGGTCTTTCATAATATCTAAACGCTTTTCCCGATCACGATACGAAAAATAGGCATCACTGCAATCAATCCAGCCGTCAACATGAATGCCTCCGGTCAACAAAATACTAGTTAAAAACACAATAAAAGTGACAGCCAGTATGGAAAAGGGACTCCAAACACCTAACAAATAGAGTAGCCCCCAAAGGATCAAGCCAATGAAAAGACCGATAAGAGGAAATGATTGGATCATCCTTTTTTTCGTTATGCTTTGTATAGGGATCGACCGATGGATCGGAATGGCTGAAAAAAACTGAAGAGCAAGCAAAAAACCGTTTTTCGCATCCTGTAGCGCCTTTTTCACTTTGTCTAACCCTCTTTCCCCGTTGCCAGCTTGACGATCTCATCTATGTTCACGTACGTCCGAATATGGTCCGCAAGGCAATCATACTGTTTATCTTTTTTTGCTGTAATTAAGAGCGTTTTTTGTTCTGTAAGGCCTTTTTTACGCCGAAGTTGATTCAGCCAAAAGGTTCTCCATTCATCATTGTGGAATAGATGATGGACATATGTTCCGATCACAGCCCCATCTTCACGTATCCATCCATCGGCCGCTTGACCATTTTCATCAAAAAGAAAAGGAGAAAATCGTTCATCGTCTCGTACTTTTTGCGTAATGCCTGTATGAATTTCATAACCGTCTATGGTGACTGTGGGGTGGGTCATCCCCTTTATCCTCTTTGTCTTCTTTTCTTTGAAAAAAATCGTTTGAACTGGAAGCAACCCGATTCCTTCCGTTTCAAGCCCATGTACCCCACTGTCCGCTCCATATGGATCTAATAGTTTTTCCGAAAGCATTTGATAGCCGCCGCAAATGCCAACGACGGTTCCACCGTTTTCTACATATTGGACAAGCGCTTGATCCAACCCTCGTTTTTTTAACGTTTGTAGATCGTGAATCGTGCTTCTAGTCCCGGGAATGATCACTGCGTCTGGATGTCCAAGTTGATCAACATGGTCCACCCATCGGATGGCCACATCTTCTTCAAATAGAAAAGGCTCTACATCTGTAAAATTCGATATATAAGGAAGTCGAATAACCGCGATGTCAAGTAGGTGATCATCTAAAACTTTTTTCCGAATCGATAATGAATCTTCTCCATCAATTTGGTGATCGTCTAAGTAAGGGAGCACCCCAAGCACTTTGATCCCTGTCTGTTTTTCAATCCATTCTACACCGCTTTGAAAAAGGCTGATATCTCCTCGAAACTTATTGATAATCACACCTTTAACTCTCTTTCTTTCGTGAGGTTCTAACAATGCAAGCGTCCCGACAATGCTTGCAAATACTCCCCCTCTTTCAATATCTGTCACTAAAATGACCGGGACATCTGCTAGTTCGGCGACTTTCATATTGACAAGATCTCGATCTTTTAAGTTCATTTCCACAGGACTTCCTGCTCCTTCAACGACAAGAAGATCGTATTCGTTACTTAAATCATTTAATGCGGTTTGTATGACCGATAATCCTTTCTCATAAAAGTCATTACGATAGTCTTGTCCAGAAAACGTGTCATAGCTTTTCCCAAATAATACGACTTCTGAATGTGTGTCATTTCTCGGTTTTAATAAAATCGGATTCATATAAACCGTTGCTTCTGTTCGGGCGGCTTCAGCTTGTATTCCTTGGGCGCGGCCAATTTCCTTTCCATCAAAGGTGACATACGAATTATTGGACATATTTTGTGATTTAAACGGCGCAGTTTTATATCCTAAATCGGAAAAAATCCGGCAAAAACCCGTTGTAATAAAGCTTTTCCCTACATTCGAAGCCGTCCCTTGAATCATAATCCCTTTCACCATCATCATCCCTTCATTTTTAGCGCTATTCCTGTTTCTACAAGAAATGCTGTATCTGCTCGATTGACTATTTTTTGATGCAAGAGGCCAATCATCCTCTGATAGGCAAACACATACGGGTCATCAAGGTTTCCATCGTGTAATAGTTCATTGGAGACAAGAATGAACGTATGGACACGAGCAGAAAAAGCGTCAATGGTATTCATTACCTTTAAAACTGTACTATTCATAAAAGCTTCGCTAGTTGATGGTGGAGAACATTCAAATTGATGAAAACAAACATTGCCCATCCATGTCGTAAGACAATCTAAAAGAATTACATCTTCCTTTCCAAAATTCGAAATCAAATGTAAATTTGGATAGGGAAATTCCCATGTTTTCCACGGCAGCGGGCTTTTTTCTCGTGCTAAGCGGTGAAGGGTAATACGTTTTCTCATTTCGTCATCCGTTCCTTCACTTGTCGCAATGTAATGTAGATGGAGCTGATGTTCACTCGCTATTTCCACCGCCAACTGTTCGGCAAACGAGCTTTTTCCGCTCCGCACACCGCCAGTAACAAATATCATCACTATGCCTTCCACTCCCTTAACGTACTGAGCTATCAATCATTTTCTTCTATCTTCCGAACAGCAGCGCGAGCTTTTTTAGGAATTACTTCAACTTTTCCTTTCATTAATCATGTCTTTTGCTACTAGTAGGAAATAAAAAACGACATCTCCTACATAAAAAGGGAGATGTCGTTATATTCAGTAAAATAGCCAATAAATGGCTACGATTCGGCATCAAACAGGCGAACCGCCTTCCAACGACACCTCCCCTATCCTCGTAGGTAAAATGGTGTCTAGAAAATGGGCAGGTCTCCTGGCTCATGGTTCATCGCATCCTATACCTTCCCATGCAAAATGCATAGTGGTCTCTTATAAGATGCTCTCCATTCACAGTGGCGGGACCGCGTTGGATTTTCACCAAACTTCCCTTTTAAGCTGTCTTTCTAACAGCACCCATTTTCCATTCCCTATGTAATTGTCTTTTTTCAACATTATACGTAATAAAGGGGGACTTGTATATAAATAATAATTCTAATTCAAAACTTTTCGGCATGTTTGATCATCACAAGGTTTTGATTTATAGGGTTAAATCCCTTTCTTTTGTCTTCACGCTTCCCTGTTGGAAACCCGATTTTCCTCTTTATTTACTTTTTTATATTTATTTTAAAATAAAAATTTGGGTGCGTGAAATTATATATTGGTAGAAGAAGTTGTTTTTCTTTTTATTTTCGTTTCCTCGTAGTATAATATTTTTCGTGATTCGAAATAGTTTTTGAGAGGAGTTATTTTATGCAGTGTGATGAGACGCGACTTTGGACGAAGTCGTTTACTTTATTAGTTCTTGGGAACATGTTTGTGTTTATGAGCTTTCAAATGTTGTTGCCGACATTACCACCGCAAGCGAAAGAAATTGGTGCCTCTCCGTTAGAAGTTGGACTGGTCACATCTTTATTTACGTTTGGAGCTGTATTGATTCGTCCGTTGATTGGATTTCTTTTAGGTAGTTCTAAACGAAAATGGATGGTTGTTGTTGGAGCTACCGCCCTACTCCTCCTTACCTTTTCATATATGTATGCCGCTATGATCGGATTGTTTTTATGGTTGCGACTTCTTCATGGATTCGCTTGGGGGTGGTCAACGACAGCGAACGGCACAGCAGCTGTTGAACTTGTCCCATCCAAACGAATCGGTGAAGGCATGGGATATTTTGCATTATCAATGACTGTGGCTATGATTGCTGCACCAAGTTTAGGAATCATTTTGTACCAAAATTGGGGATTTGAAACATTAATTTGTGTCGCAAGTGTAATTGGGCTTGTTGCCGTTCTTATTTTAACAAGTGTTCATTACGAAACGCCTGAATCTGTTCTTCAAAACAAGCTTCAGTGGAAAAAGTTCTCGTTTTTTCGTGTAATGATTGAACGAAATGGTACTTATCCAGCATTCATTACCTTTTTAGCTGCATTTGGATATGGTACGATCGTGACGTTTATTGTTATTTTTGGAAATGAGAGAAACATTGATCAAATATTCCTATTTTATTTATTTAATGCCCTCACCGCAATAGTCGTTCGTCCATTCACAGGCAAATGGTTTGACCGCCGAGGTCCTTGGCATTTAATGATGATATGCTCTATGTTAACATTTACTGGACTTTGGACGCTATCTTATACGAATTCGGTCGAATGGTTAATATTATCTGGTGTATTATTCGGTCTTGGTTATGGTTCCATGATGCCCGCTCTACAAGCATGGGTCATATCAAAAACCATCCCCGAACGTCGCGGGGTTGCTAACGGGATGTTTTATTCTGCCATTGATTTAGGAATTGGCGTCAGTTCTTTATTTTTCGGTTTCATATCTTCTTACCTTAACTTAATGACCATCTTTCAACTATCAAGTATTTGTTTTATCATAGTCTATATCCTTACTTGGAACGATTGGCGTAAACAAAAATCCAAAGCACCAACCTCCAGTTCCTTTCAATCGTATACATTGTAATGACAGGGGTTTTCCCCTGTTATTTTTCATCAATTACTTGGATGCGTGAAATTATATTAGTCTTATTTTTAGTAGCTTTTGTCTTTCTAAATAATTTGGCTACGTGAAATTAAAAAATTAGACATTCCATCTGGAACCATTTAATTATTTTTTTCCTTATGATTGAAAATGGTTGTTCGAACCTCACTTTTTCCTTCCGAGTGAATATGATGAATAAAAGTAAAGCTTTCTAATCAGAGCTATAAATGGAGGATTTTCAAATGGCAGAACGTAAAGAACATGCCGTTACGGATAATCTTGAAGCTTGGTTTGAACAATTATTTAAAGATCCTTATACATCTTATCTTGATTGTACAGAATTTCAAGTGGACCTTTTTGAAACACAGCATTCTATTATTGTTGAGGCGTGGTTAAAAGAGTTGGAAGTTGATGAAATCGAAATTGTTCGTGAAAATTCGACATTGTTTATCAACTTATATAATCACGAGCAAAATTGTAAACGTTCTCGGAAAATTGAGTTTCCCTTTACATTAACGAATCGAGTTCTTTCTACAAAATTAGAACAATCCATATTAGAAATCACCATCAGCAAAGCATCCTCCTCTTCCCCACATTCAGCTATATATCGTTTACAACGAAAAAAATAATGCTTAAAGTGAACTTGAAAACATGAACTCTAGTCATAATTCAAAATTTTGCAACATTCATTTAAAAAATAGGTAAAAACTACTACAAAATTGATTTGCAACATCATTTGTTTATGGTATCTTTATAAATGGAAAAACATATAATAGAGAACGAGGGAGAGTTCCTTATGGAGACTCCCATCGTATGATGTTGACTCGCTAGCGCGTCAATAAAAAACCGAGAGTGCGGGCACACTCTCGGCAGGCAAAGGTTGATTCTTCGGAATCGGCCGATAGACAACTTGCTATAGACCTTTCCTCACGGGCATTAAGGGAGGTCTATTTTTTTTGGTGAAAGGACAACACCACTACCACTAAAGAACTAAATGAAATCATTAACATTAATGATTCGAAAATGGACATCAGCTCACCCCCTTTCGGTACATGGTGAGGGGGTAGCCGACCTCCCCTAATGGTATACCTTTGCTTGTCTATATTTTACCATAATTAAACAGAAAATAGAAAACACGTTCGTATATATTTAAAAATAAGTCTTTTTTACTTAACGAATGAAAGCAAGGTTTCACAAAACTTTCGGGAACAAACCCGGACATAAAACGGACCATCAGAAAAACGTGGGTTTCCGATCCATAATGTTTCTTCGTCTATGATTACGTACGAAAGTGGATGCTCTGTCAATATCCACTCAAAACGAGGATGTCGATCAGATAATTGTTCTTGTGCCACGATGGTCCAATTCATTCGTTCATTTTTTTCTTGAATGTATTGAATAAAATCCATTGGAAAACTATCCCCCTTCCCAATGGAAAGGACGACGGATTGAGCGGTACATAGCTCATGAAGAAATCGACTTTTCCCTTCTTTCCCCCACCATTGAAGTTTTTCAGTGGATAGTTGTGACATGGAAGATAGTTGTTTTCTTACTTGCACCCATGTTTTTGTTTTTCCATAAGACATTAAGGACTGAAGAATCGGTTGTGATCGACTAGATTTTTCTAAAAATTTGACATCACTCATTAAAATACATTTTCCGCGCGATCGAGTTAAAGCAACGTTGATCAATCGGTCGCTTTTAGAGCCCGTTAACATACGGCTTATATATCCATGTCCTTCCCCATCTACCGTATCAAAAAAAAGAACGTCTCGTTCTGAACCTTGATATTTATGAACGGTTGCCGCTAAAACATGGAGATTTCCCTGTTCTTCTTGCTCCTCTAAAAATGAAGATACAAGTTTCGTTTGGGCACGATATGGAGACACGTATCCAATAGACGTATGATTTTTTTTCGCTTGTTCAATCCAAGTAAGAGAAAGAAGGGCCGAAAGTAAATGATAGCGGGATGCTTTGTGTCTTCCTCCCCATATCCCCATGTCCGAATGGTCAACTAAACAAAATGAGGACTTTGGAAAAGGTGCTTTTTCTGTAATTTCTCCCCTTATTGCTCCTATTGATGGATCATCCGTTACTTGTCCTCCATACATATAATGATTTGTAAAAGCGGAAATGTCAGGGTGCATCCTTCGTTGAACCGTTAACATATATAAATGAGGATGGCTCTTTCCTTGATCCACCACATTATCAACTCCTGAATGGTGGAAGATGTCTTCTTTTAGCCATTTTTCAACGAGTGGATGATTCGATAAAGCAATCGGTGGCAATTGTCGAAAATCACCACATACAATGATTCGTTTTCCGAGTGATGATGCAAAAGCGATTTGAGGAACGTATGCCATACTAGCCTCATCAACTAGAACGATGTCATACGTTCGGTTATAAATCATAGGATCAACAGCTGCTTTCGATAACGTCGTCCCAATGATTTTAGCCTCTTCCATTACTTTTTCCTCTTCTTTTTTCCATTGATCTCTTAGTTGTAATAGTTGTTTGTCGAGTCGTTTCAAATCATTGACAGAGGCTAGTCCTTTTGTCATTTGGACCATAAGCTTCGCACGTTCTTCTGTAAGTGCTTCCATTTTTGTTACCCAGTCAGGATACGCTTGCCGAACGAGATGGTCTACACTTATGGCGGGATTCGTCTGCCTTAGTTTCTGGCCAACCACACCATATCGTAATAGGTGTCCTTCTTCGTATCCACGATATTTTTTGGTTAACCTGCTAATTTCTTCTATAATCACATCTACCGCTTGATTGCTATGTGCTAAAATTAGAACCGACTGATTTTTCATATATTTTTGTAGGGCAATTCGAGCTAACGTATACGTTTTCCCTGTTCCAGGCGGTCCCCATATAAACGTGACCGGATTATATTTTGAACGAACAGCTAGCTCATGGATATGGTGTTTAAACGTTTTGTTAGGTGTACGATCTAAGGAAGGCGGAAACAATATGTTTTTTACCCTACGAAGCTTTTTCTTCGATGAAGGAATTTCTTTTATTCGTTGACGCAGTTTTTCTAAAAGCTCCCAAGGTTCCGCAACTAGTTCAGCTTCCGCTACTTCTTCGCCAACATACCCATTTAAATGAAGAATGACTTCTCGTTCAAGGAAAGATAATACCGTTCCATAACATGAAAGTTCACCTATTACAAGACGAACAGGTGCCCCTTCTAACAACATCGCACCGTTCGGACAGGTAAATGAATAGGTTGCATGTTCCACTTCTTGATGGATACAACGTCCATTCTCTACATCTATACCCTTTCCCCCAATTGTTTTTATATAGTTGATTTCCTCTTTTAATGCTATAAGCCATTCACGAAATATTTCTTTCATTAGTTAATCTCCTTTAGGATATCAATACGATTATACAAATCTAGCTTCCTGTTTCAAAGGACATCCAAAATACAAAACGACTTTCCATCAAAGAAAAGTCGTTTCGTTATCTTTTCTTATTTAAGAAGATTCAGAGTTTACCTTAAAGCCTTTCCCTAGTAGTAAGTAGTTCATATAAACCATAGGTTTTCTTGATAATAGAAATACGATCAGCCAAGCAAGAACAAAAAGTAAATAATATTGTTCAGAATGTTTAATCCATACAAGTAAATCTGACTCACGAACGAGTTTTACAATAAACATATGACATAAATAAATAATAAACGTAACTGATCCAATTTTGGTGATTGCTAATTTATTTGACGGAACAATGGAAAGGAAGCTAAAAGTAGCCATCCCCATTACAAGGTAAGCAAAAAGTCGATACGCGAATCCATACGTTTCCGATCCATCCATAATTTCTGTATATGGATCACGACCGTATAGCCAGTGTCTCCATTCAATATCACCATAGAACCATACAACGATGAACAATGTCATGAATACGATGGAAGATATAATTGTATACGGCCTCATTTTAAGCCAGTCGAAATGTCTTTTTTCTAACAAGTGACCTAAGTAGAAAAACGGAAAAAAGAAAAAGGTTCTTGATAAACTAAACCACTCATTAACATCTTCCAAATAACCAACGATTAAAGATAGAGTAATAGCGAACAAAAAACCATATTGGAATTTCCGAAAAAATGGAAGCATAATATTCCAACAGAACATACTAATCAAAAACCAAAGCGCCCATCTTGGGGTTAATAATGAAAATTCAACATCATCCCCAAACATCGACTGATAATAAATGGTGTAAATGATTTGAAATATAAAATATGGAATTAAAAATTTTTGTACAAGCTTCCAGATATCTTTATGCGATTTTATCGTTTTTGAAAAGTATCCAGCGACTAAAACAAAAGCGGGCATATGAAATAAATAGATAAACAAATAGATGGAAGCAACCCATTCACTTTCATAGATGATTTTTGAAAGAATGTGACCGAAAACTACTAAAATGATGAGGATGGCTTTAACGTTATCAAAGTAAGGCTCTCTCGACATGTATTCACCCATCCTTTAATAATATTAAGCTTTTTAATCATCAATGAAAATAGTAACAAAACCAGCTGCTGAAACCAGCAAATTCAATGATATATAATGAAAAATTTATTGTCAAATCATTTTTAACATCAGAATGTAATAAATGTTATATAAATAAAAAAGACCAAGTCCTCAGCGATTGGTCTTACTGTTTTCTATTCGAAAAAATATTTTATAATAAGGCTCTACCCAAAAATAACTGTGGATAACTTTTACTGTTATTTCATTCATCGATGTGCCAATGTCAATTGGCATGAATGTCTGTTAAACGATACGGTTGATATGTATACATTTCGCTTGTGGCGGACGCTTTCCGAGGCAAGGTGCAAGCCGCTTCCCTCGCAACGCTCAAGTAATGGTCTTGCTTGTCTTATTATTCCCGCTAAAGTCGCCGCCGTGTGAACAACTTGCTAAAAATCAACAATGAAATATAACATAGCCTATAATAATATATCTTTATGATGCTCATTGATTAATTGAACATATACAGGACCATCTTCCCCTAATGTGTACGCATAAAACACGTTGTTCACATCATTCACTCCTTTATTCCTTAATTGTTCCATTAACCACTCATTGGACCGATTGAGCTTTTTTAATTGTTGATGCTGAATCTTCCCTTCCAATATGAGCGAAATCGGCAATGGCTGAGAATCTTCGGAAGAATGAAGTAAATATTTAGAAAGGGGCGCGTATTCAGGCTTTGGTATCACACTCATATTTCCATTAGGTTCTAAAATCGCATATTCTATTTGGTCGACTGAAGGAAATCCCGCAGTCCGAATAGCAGATAACAGTTCAGATAATGGGTAGCGTTGTTTTTTTAAGTTTGAAATATTAATTTTCCCATGCTGAATAAATTCAACGGGATTCCCGATAATAAATTTGGTCAGACGATTGATTAAATTTAATTTAGAAATGACTAAATGGACGATAACTAATGCAATAATCGCGATGCAAGCTTTTTTATATGAATGAATGGTAATAGGTGCACACGCGATGTACGCTAAAAAAATGATAGCCCCAAAATCGTGTGGCGTTAATTGAGCTAATGCAGTTTTGCCTAAAAGTCGAATGGATGTAATATATAAAAGAAACATCCCGATGACCAACAATAAAAACTTCACATGAATCGTCTCCTTAGTCACTTGTTCCTATTTCATTGTGAACGTAATACGTAAAGAACATACGCCTTTTCATGCAAATTTAATAATTGCCTGTGGCCCGTTCTTATTTGAATGCATAAAAACAGCCGAGAGTCCATTCTCTCGACTATGATTGCGAGTTTTTTATAACCCCTTCAAACAGATATTTTTTCATTAGCTTGCCTGCTTTTTTGAAGGAATGGTAGCTAGCTTCTCTAAATCCTTTCTGGCTGCCCGAACAAACGATACACCTAATATCCATGTGAGGAATAGAAGCGGGAAACCAGCAACGATACTTGCCGTTTGAAGAGCTGAAAGTCCTCCTATATACATCAATGTAACCGGTAATAACGAAAGCGCAAATGCCCAAAATAATCGATTCCAACGGAGTGGTTCATCGTCGACTTTTTTCTGAACAACTGAAGCTAAAATGTATGAACCGGAATCGAAGGTGGTAGATAGGAAAATAATGGCCAATAAGAGAAAGACCGGAATCACCAGTTCACTTAGTGGCAATTGGCTAATCGTTCCAATAATCGCTGCTGGAGCCCCTTGTTCTTGTAGGACTTGCACAACGGAATATTGTCCAGTTAGTTCTAAATATAATCCAAAGTTACCTAAAATACCGAAAAATAGTACACAACCGATTGTTCCGTAGAAAATCGTCCCTAGAATGATTTCTTTCACAGTACGTCCTGCTGATATTTTGGCCACAAATAACCCGATAAATGGAGCATAAACAAGCCACCATGCCCAATAAAATACGGTCCATCCTTCTGGGAATCCTGTCCGTTCGAACGGGCCTAAATTATTGAATGGCTCTAACCAAGTACTCATCCGAAAGAAATGGTCAAATAAAATCCCCAGACTAGAAACGGTAGTCTCTGCCATAAATACAGTTGGTCCTACCACAAAAATAAATGCCAATAGACCGATGGATAACCATAAATTTACGTCACTTAATACTTTAATCCCTTTACGTAATCCAGAATATGAACTAATTGCAAAAACAACAGTACATACGAATAGAATAATGGTTTTCATTGTCATTGATTCTTCTAGTCCGGTCATTTTATTCAACCCGGATGCGATTAGCGGTGTCCCCATCGCTAATGTCGTACCTGCTCCACCTAATAGTCCAAACATAAAGAGGATATCGATGACTTTTCCTGCCCAACCGTCCGCATAACGCCCAATGACCGGACGGCACGCTTCACTAATTTTTAAAATCGGCCGTTTTTTCTTGTAATAAAAATAAGCAATGGGTAAGGCTGGTAAACAATAAATCGCCCACGCAATTGGTCCCCAATGGAACATTCCGTACGTTGCTGCCCACTTGATTGCTTCTTGTGACATTGGTTTGGCGCCAAATGGCGGAGATGTATAATAGTACGCCCATTCAATGGTTCCCCAATACAAAATGCTTGATCCGATCCCTGCACAAAACATCATCGCTGCCCAAGATGCTGTAGAAAATTCTGGATCTTGATTTCCCATTTTAATTTGACCATATTTACTGAACGCTATATACATTAAAAAGATAAAAACAACTAGCCCCATCACTAAATATAAAACGCCAAAATTTTCGGTGATCAAACGATTTAACGATAGAACAAATGCCTCTCCTTGTTCAGGAAAAAGAATAAGTGGAATCGTAACTCCAAATAAAATTACTAAAGCGCCAATAAAAGTTGGCCAATCGATTAAATATTTCATGTTTAGTCCACACTCCCCCTTTTAAACTGAATATAGTATATAGCGGTAAATAATGGTGATAATTAACAAGGGCATACATGGGGCATTGATTTAAAATGGGGCGTCAAACAACTATTACCCATCTTCCCGCAATTTGAAACATATTATTTAAATTTTTTATTTCTAATTTTAGATGATTCCAAAAATGATAGAATAAGGTATTCTTATAATGAAAGCAAAAGACCCCACTTTAAAAAATCAATAATCTTGAGCAAAGAACATGAAAAAAGGTAAGCAGCCATACGAATGGTTGCTTACCTTTTTAAATGGGCGCTGTTAAACGATACTGATGATATGTATACATTACGCTTGTGGCGGACGCTTTCCGCGGGCAAGGTGCAAGCTGCTTCCCTCGCTTCGCTCAAGTATGGGTCTTGCCTGGCTTCTTGTTCCCGCTGAAGTCGCCGCCGTGTAAATAACTTGCTAAATATCAACAATGACATATAACATAGCCTTTAAAATAAAGATGGTACATGCATCTATAAAGTTAAAATGATTGGTTCATGTTCCGTAATGACAATGGTATGTTCTTTTTGAGCAACAAGGCTTTGATCGGGAGTTTTGTATGTCCAGCCATCTCCCGATTCAACGACCATCTCTGCCTTCAAGGAAACGAAAGGCTCAAAAGCTATAACCATCCCATTTTTTAATAACTGTTGGTCCCAAGGGTCGTAATAATTTAAAATATGTTCAGGTGCCTCATGCAAGGAGCGGCCGATACCATGACCTGTTAAATTTTTGATAACATGAAAGCCTAATCTCCTTGCTTCATTCATCACCGCTTTTCCGATTTGATTTTGTTTTTTTCCCGCTTTTGCTTTCTCAAGTCCTTTTTGAAACACTTGATCTGTGGCCTGTAACAACTCTTCAATTTTAGGGCTTCCTTTTCCAACTAAAAACGAAATACCGGTGTCTGCGTAAAATCCGTTATAAGAACCAGAAACATCGATATTCACTAAATCCCCTTCCTGAATGACTCGATCTCCGGGAATCCCATGGGCCACTTCATCATTTACACTAATGCATGTAAAACCCGGAAAATTGTAGTCTTTTTTCGGCCCGCTTTCAGCTTCGTATTGTTTAAATAACTTCCCAGCTAATTCATCTAATTCTTTTGTTGTAATTCCAGGCTCAGCCGCCTCTTTCATCTCATCTCGAATTCGGGCCACAATTTGCCCAATCGTTTTCAATTGATCCAATTCATAATCTGACTGAATAATCATTGCCATCTTCCTTTACTTATTTCATTCCAATAAATAATCATAACGAAACCTTTTCCAAATGAAAAGGGATACCTCTTTTTCATTTCTCATATATATGTATAAACGAAAAAAATGTTCGGAGGTGGTTCAACTGGTTTTACAATGGTTTATCTCCATAGGATTTATTGTTATTTTACTACTTGTCATTGCATTTATTTTTTTCTTTTTAAAGAAAAATTTACCACATACTGAATCTAAAACGATTGATCCATATGAAGAACATGATTTCCCTACGGATGACTCAAAAGACTTGTAAAATTCTCGAAAAAGGCGGATACCTAAGGACAAGCGTGGATACAACATTATGTACCCTGTCATACGATAGGATAGGATAGACAAAAGAAAGGGTTTAAATATATAAAAACCATCCTTCAAAAATCCCCCCTCACAATTCCTTTCTTTTTTTTCTATCCATCAATCCCTTAAGAAGGATGTAAGCTATTTATTAATAGCTTTCACTCACTGTTCCTCCTTTCATCAACAACCGGGCATTCACACCTGATGGATTCAGGTGTGTTTTTTTTAAGGCTATGTTATGGACGCAAAGGTAATTTTGTCAAACGACATAGATTTCTGAAGGTTACTTAAAAAAACTCTGTTAAACGACGGGCAAGCCGCATGCCGCTTCCCTCGCTACGCTCAAGTATGGGTCTTGCGGCTTTTTGTTCCCGCTGGGTCGCCGCCGTGTGAATAAGTAGCTAAAAATCAACAATGACATAACTAAAAATAGAATATTTAGCCTGTCTAACATGGGAAATGGAAAAGTAACTGAATGATTATTATTCATACCATGAATGTTCATCATTCCTCGGCCAATCATGCATATTATCTAAAAATAAACTCAAACTATTCATGAATAATGCGAAGGAGGATGAAAATGAACGTTCAACGTGCAAAAGAAATTTTAGAATCACCTGATATTATTCCGGTTACATGTAATGGAAAACAAATTATCATTCAAAGTGTGAACGAAAAAAACGAAACCGCTCGAATATATTTACGAGAAGAACCAATGGAAGAAAAAACCGTTTCTGTTAACGAATTAGTTGAAGAACAGTAAAAAATAAAAATAAGACTTGTCCCTTCATTTTAGGACAAGTCTTTTTTCATGTGTATATATAAGGAATGATCGGTTATATCAATGATCTTCTTTGAATGGGACTATCCTTCATTTAGCACTCGTTCAATTCGCTTACGAGCATCTGCATTCCACTTCCACCAGCTTGAAAGTGCCGTAATTTCCCTTCTTTATCAAAAACATAGTAGGCAGGAACATATTGATTTTGGAACGCATCCGTTAGCTTATGTTGGTTATCAACAAAAATCGGTTGAGTAATATCATGCCCCATCGCCATCGCTTCAATGACATTTAAATCTAAGTCATCTTCTGAACGAGGCATATGTACGGCAACAACATTTAGCGGTCAACATATTCATCGCGTAACTTATTGACTTCAGGCATCGCTTCTTTACATAAATGGCAACTTACTGACCAAAAATGAATTAACGTTGGTTTTTCTCCCATTAATTCTCCTTTGATACTTCTCCATTAATCCAAGCTGTCGCCCCTGTTAATTCAGGCATTGGTTCAGTAGTTTCATCATTATCTTCCTCCTTGTCATGACCATGTAAAGAAGATCTATGTATATTATATTAAATATATTTTGATATTCATCTTTTATAGTAATTTTAATTTAATTTTCATTATAGATTATCACTTTTTGGTTTTTATCCATACATAAAAAATAGTAGATTCATTTGCATTGATAGTTAACTTCTAGTAAAATGGCAAAATGTATAGTCTGAACGGAATCAAATATGAAACAAAGAAAGGAGTTCGTGATGTCTTATCCCTCAGTTTGGTTCGTAAAGGAAAAAAAGAAGGATGCCGACGAGTTACAAAAAGATTTAGATTCATTAGAGTTCCAACTATTTCGTATGCAGGAAAATTTGAAGGAAGTTGCAAAAAAATATCAAGTACTTGGAATTGACCAAGATAAACATGAAAATTGGGTTGTTGTTTACGGTAAAGATGATGGAAATATTTGTCGAATCATGGTTACAGATAGTGAAACACCCTATCAAGGAACTTGGGATTTTTCGTTGCATGCCCAATACGAAGATAAGTATACGATCCACATTGACGACATTCGTGGACCAGTCAATAAAGGATACGGCTCTATATGTATGAACTATTTAAAAGAAATTGCGACCAATCAAAACATTCATACCATTACAGGTGAAATTGCGAAGCGTGATTGGGATCATATTGACCGGCTTGTTCATTTTTACGAAAAACATCATTTTCATGTTGAACTTGATGAAAAAAATCAATGTGGCGAAATTATTTGGAACAATGAATAAAAAGGAGTCCAAAACATGGGCTCCTTTTTCTTAATGGTATAAGTGCACTTTTAGTTTATATTTTTTGCCTTTTTTGATTGACAAATAGTTGCATCAAAATAGAAAGAAAACCTATAATGGCGGAAATGACGGCAAATATCGGTTTTCCTAATTGAATGAAGAAAAACGTCATCGTTAATAAACCTAATGAAATCACAAATAAAAATATCCGTGTACCGATGATATAACTTTTTTCCATCGGTTGCCTCCTTTCCATCTAAAAACGACTACCTTCGATTTCATGGATTCCAACGCCTGCTAATGATACATCTTCTAGCCTTCTGTGAGAGATTAATGAAAGATAAATTCCGTTCGACTTCCTTCTTTTGTTGCAATTACTTCTAACCGAGCGTCAATCCGCTCCTTTAATTCAGGCACATGGGAGATAATCCCAACTAAGCGGCCACTTTGTTGAATGTCCATTAACGATTCAACGGCTTGGTCTAGCGATTCCGGATCCAACGTACCAAATCCTTCATCAATAAACATCGTTTCTAACGACACACCGCCAGCATATTGTTGAACCACTTCTGATAAACCAAGAGCTAACGCAAGCGATGCTTTAAAGCTTTCTCCACCTGATAGTGTTTTTACATGTCGTTGTTGCCCTGTATACTGGTCAAATACTAATATTTCTAAACCGCTCTGAACATTTCCTTTGGAGCGGTCCGTTTTACGAAGAAGTTGATACCGGCCACTCGTCATCTTGCGGAGTCGTTCATTTGCAACGAGTAATATTTCGTCTAAAAACGCAGCTAATACAAATCGTTCAAACGTCATTCGGTAACGATTTTGTCCTTTCGTAATATCAGCTAAATGCCCGATTAGTTGAAAAGATACTTCCATTTGTTGCATTTGTTCGCGAAGTTTTTTGAGTTTTTCCCCTACCTTTTCATTATGTTCTTTTCTTACTAACATCGATGTATACTGTTCGCTATATTGTTCGATTTCTTGAACAATTTGCGTTAGTTTTTCGTCAATTGCCTTGACATTAGGCTTGTCCACATTTTTAACTAATTCAGAAACTTCTTTTAAGCGATCATCAACTGACGTCAGTCGTTCCCAATATGCACGAACTGTTGTTTCCATTTCCTTTCGTTCGGCTTCTGTTTTTTTCGCCTTTTCATACGCTTGATAGGAAGTGAATCCTTGTTCTTCTAATTGTTTTTTGAACAGTTCTCTTTCGTGTTGTAATGATTGTTCACGGCTTTGAATATGTTTTTTGATCTCTTGTTTTCTAGCTTCATCTGCTGATACTGCTTCCTTCCACTGCTGTACTTGTTCTTTTGTCTGTTCTAAATGGCGTTCGTACGTTTGAAGGTCTTCCTGAATCTTTTCATATCGTGAGTAAAAAGCTTCTTTTGTGCGTAAATGTTCTGGTAAAGAGTTTTCCATCGATTGAACTTGCGCTTTACATTCCATGTATTGATGATACCACTCTTCCCGTTGCTGTTGGATGTTCTCGAGTCGGGCGGTCAGTTGTTCATATGTCTGTTTCCAATGGTCTAATTGTCCCATTTTGGCTTGAATTTCTTCTAATTTAAATGCGATTTCTTTTAAGCGACCTTCCATCGTTTCTTGGTCACTTAATCGTATTTGCATCCATTCATCAAGTTCCCATGTCTTAGCCTCAGGATCTTGCTCATACACATCTCGTTGAATTTCTTGTAAAGATGTTTGGATACGAATATGTTCTGTTCTCAATTCAGACACTTGGTGCTCCACTTGGCGTATTTCTTCTTCCCGACGTTTTAATTGTTCAACGGCTGCCTCTATATCCTCTTCTTTTGGCACACTCTTATCACCTGTTGCTGGAAGCGGGTGATGCACGGAACCGCATACTGGGCATGGCTCGCCTTCTTCAAGATGAGCAGCTAGAAGGCTGGCTTGTCCTTTTTTCCACTCGGTTTGTAGCCGTTCTACAAGTTGTTGATCATCCTTGCGCACACGTTCTAATTGAGCAAGTAATCCCAATTTCTTTTCTAATTGTTTGGAAATCGAATGGTCTTCTTGAATCAATTGTTGAAGTCGCTTTCCCTTCGTTAACGTATGGTACAATTGTTGTCTTTTGTTGGAGAGTTCCAGCTTTTCTAGTTGCAGGGAACTTACTTCTTTCTCATATAGGGTGGCGTCATGTATTTTTCCTTCAACCAATTGTAATTGTTTTAACGTTTCTTGTTCTTCGTTCACTTTCTCTTTCCATTGCTTTTCTACAGCGAAAAATTTCTGTTTCGTTTCTTCAAGCTTTTTTACATAAGGTAATAGGTTCTCTAACCTTCCTTTTTCTTCACTTAATGCTTTATATGTAGGTTCTTTCTCCTTTAACACGTTCAGTTTTTCAATTGCCTGTTGCAACATCTTTTTTCTGTTTTCCCACTCAACGTTACTTTTTTTTAGTTGAAGAAGTTGCTCATCAATTTCTGTTCGAATTTTTTTGCATAATTGTTCTTGAGTTTGTAACGTTTGGGCACGATAAGCTTGCTCAATTTGTTGTTCAAGTTGGCGAATGGTTGGTTGTTTTTGTTCTAATTGATGTTTTTCTTGTTCGAGCTTTTCTTTTAAATGAAATTGTTGAACAATGGCTTGTGCTTCAAATTTTTTCTTCTGCCACATGTCGCGTTCATTTTCTTTATCCTTTCTCATTTTAGAAAGATTCGTTAATTGTCCCTGCATCCATTCGATTTCTTCCACAAGCCACTTCTCCCATTCCGGGTGATGAATCGCCCCTTCTTGGACGACTTGTTGTAACCCTTCATGGTGAAGAACATGCAAGCTTTTTAATGCATCCATTTGTTCTGTATGTTTTTGTTCAACCTTTGATTTTAGTTCATTTGCTTTTTCTTTTAGCTTTTCTTCCATTTTTTTATAGATTTCGGTGTGAAAAAGGCGCTGTAAAATCGTTTCTTTATCTTTACTATCAGACACTAGTAGTTTTCGAAATTCTCCTTGAGGAATCATCACGATTTGCCGGAACTGATTTGCATCAAGTTGAATAAGATCCATTATTTTTTCATCCACTTCTCGAACGTTTCCAGCGATTAAAATATCCTCTCCATTTTCATTCCGTTCATAAAGCTCAGCCCGGGCGTTAACGATTGTATACCCATCCCCTCTTGCCTTTTTCTTTTGTTGTTGAGGTGATCGCCAAATCCGATACGTTTTTCCACGAAGGGTAAACGTTAAAGAGACTTCCGTCGGTACATCATCTTTTGCAAAATGGCTCCGTAAATCTGATCCAGCCCGGTCAGCACCACTAGCTTTCCCATAAATAGCGAACGAAATGCCGTCAAAAATTGTTGTTTTCCCTGCCCCTGTTTTACCTGAGATGACAAACATCGTCCGATTTCCTAGCTTTCGAAAATCAATCGTTTCGGTACCAGCGTATGGACCAAACGCTTGCATCGTCAATTCAAGCGGTCTCATAGGAATGCTTCCTCCTTTTTCACTTCGTCAATGATTTGAATCATGGCGTCCCTTTCTTGTTCAGATAATTCCGTCATAGTCATTTCCTCATAAAATTGAGCAAACAAATCAAATTCTGACTTTTTCTCCTGAGAATGGGAATGTAGATTTGAAGAAAGTTTCTGTTGGCGTTCTAATTTACGTTCAAGGTGAAGCACATTAGGATACACTTGACGGAGTTTTTGTATAGGGTCAATCAGAGCTCCTTCATCTAATAAGGTGATTTTTAAATAATCTTCCACTTGTTGTGTTTGATAAAAAGATGGATCCAACAATTCTTCTAAATATCCTTCAATCTCTCGTAAATCTCGTTTCGGTGTTAATGTACGTTCATTTATTAGTAGATTCCCACCATCATCAATTTCAACGATACTAATGCTTTTTCTTTGTTTTGCCTCAGAAAACGAATATTTTAACAACGAGCCGGAATAACGGATTGAGTCATGACGGATCGCGTCTGGGCTATGTAAATGTCCTAGTGCCGTATAGGTAAAAGGAGAAAATACATCTTGGTGGACACATCCACTCCCTCCAACGGATAAGATCCGTTCTGAATCGGTTGTTTTTCCACCTAAAACAAACGCATGCCCAATCAATACGTTTGGTTCGTTCGGATTCATCGTTGATTCAATCTCTCCAACGATCCGTTGCATCGCATCTTGGTGTGAATGGATCGATTCATCTTCGAACAGCTGTCTAACGACGCCTGGTTCTGCATAAGGAACTAAATAGAAATTGACTCCGTTCATCCGAACAGGTTCTAATGTCCGTTCGATTTTTCCGCTTAAGTACAACTTGTGATGCCGGTACCACGCCGAACCAAAAGAGAGGCGCTCCGCACTATCATGATTACCAGCAATCGCTAAAATCGGAACTGTTAATTCAACGTTGATTCGATAAAAAACTTCATTTAATAGTTCAACCGCTTCTGTTGGTGGAACCGAACGATCATATAAATCTCCAGCCACAATGACTGCATCTGGTTGTTCTTCCGCCACAAGTTGAACGAATTGGTCTAAGACAACTCGTTGTTCTTCCGTCATGTATAGTCCGTGAACGAGCTTTCCTAAATGCCAATCGGCTGTATGAATAAATTTCATTCTAGTACTCTCCCTTCTTTACTACTATTTTATAATAACCATTCGATAGTTCCATACGGTCGTAAATAGTTATGTACAAAGAAATTCGAACATTTGTTCTAATTATACCTATTGATCAACGAAATGACTACACATTTTTTGGAAACATATGTTATGATTTAGCAATGAGATGACAATTTATCACCAGGAGGGAACTATGTATCGATTTGCAAAAACGATTCTGGTATTCCTACTAAAAATATTTCGTATTCAATATCAGGTGGTTTATCGCGAGCGGATTCCTAAATCGGGTCC
Organism: Bacillus sp. (in: firmicutes); assembly: GCA_017656295.1. NCBI lineage: Bacteria > Bacillati > Bacillota > Bacilli > Caryophanales > Bacillaceae > Bacillus > Bacillus sp. (in: firmicutes). The sequence goes on from JACDOC010000004.1 coordinate 85,491, forward strand.
ATTTGTAGCCGTATGTACCCATCGCACATGGCTGGATATTCTTTTCCTTGCTCTAGCTCTGTATCCTCAACCTATTCATTTTATGGCAAAACAAGAACTTTTTCAAAATAAGTTCATAGGTAAATTGTTAACATCCTTGCATGCATTTCCGGTCAATAGAAACAATCCCGGACCAGGTGTGATGAAAAATTCCATTAAACGTTTAAAAGATGGCCATATTGTAGGCATCTTTCCCTCTGGAACACGAACAATGGAGAATAATTCACTAAAAAAAGGAGCGGCTTGGATTGCGAACAAAGCAAATGTCCCCATATTACCTGCGGTATATCATGGCCCACTTAGTTGGAGACAGCTTGTGAGAGAAAAAAAGATTACCATTTTAATCTGTGAACCAATAGACTTAAAACAATATGATGAACAAAAAGACATTGTGCAATATGCAACACAAAAAATTAATGATTCATTCATAAAATTAGAAAACGAATGGAATCGTTCGTCCCATTAACATCCTAAAAAGTCTCCACTTAAAATATTTTACAACCAAAACAACCCCTCAGAATAGCTGGAAGCTATCTGGGGGGTTGTATTAGTTTAAACATTCAAGATTCCGGGCACTTACCCATACACATTTTTCTTTATTACATATGATGATGATGTAATTAGATTTTATGAGGAGGAGACAAATTTATGGCTGACGGAAAAGGTGGATTTTACGGAGGCGGATTTGCGCTAATAGTTGTGTTATTCATTTTACTCATTATTGTTGGATCTAGCTACATCGGATACGGCTTCAATTAATCATTTGTATGAATGAAATAAGGGGTGATATACATGCATTACGGATATTATGGGTCCTGCGGTGGGTTTGGATATGGCCGCTATGCAGGCGGATTTGCGCTCATCGTTGTATTGTTTATCTTGTTAATCATTATCGGAGCCATCGGGTTCGGGTATTAAGTGGGCAAACAGAGGAGATTGTAATAAGTCTCTCCTCTGTTCATTTTTTTTTGCTCACGTTTTTTAAAAAAACGCGAAAGGGATTAAGGAAAATGCGATAATCGCACCGAGAGCAATTCCAATGGCCGCTCCAAATGCAAATCTTCTTCGAAAGAACGGACGCCCAAAGCGACGGTAACCTAACCCATAACCGAAACCTCTTGGCACAGCAGGTCGAATAGGACGAATAAACACGTGTGTACGACTTACCCGATGAATCACTCCTCGATGAACTCGTCCAAACCGATCCCGAATTTGTACCATCCTGCCGATATTTCTTGCACAAAGATGATGATAATATTGTGACACGAGAAACACTCCCTTATAAAAATTAACCACCTCTTTAATAAACTATGTGACAGGTACGTATTTGGACAAAGTCATTCGCGGAATTTGTCCATTTAATACGATTTTTAGTCATTGAACATGTATTTAATTCCATATCCCTTTTAAACGATCAGGTAAACTTTGAATCGATTGATTCACAGCTTCAAGTTTCGTTTCAATACGATACAGCAAATAAAAACTGACAAAAATCGGAAAACTCACTTCACTTATAATATTCATCCATTCGTTCATCGATACTCCCTCCTATGAGACAAAAGGGACAAAGCAGGATTCGCCTTGTCCCTTCTATGATTATTCCACCGTTACTTCTGTCACATTGCGTTCGACAACGCGGGCGCCTTCTATGGAAGCGAGCGGACCAGACGGTGTTAAAAAGGCATCCGATTGAATAATTTGATCCATCGACTGTTTCACTTGAATGGAGTCGACGGGTTCAATTGGTTCATCTACTGATATCGTCACCTTTTTTCCTTCGCTAGTTAAAAATTGTAGTTCTAAAGATTTAGCCATCTTTATCCTCCTCTCTTTCTATTTACCTATTATTCTTTAATAATTAAACGATGTTGTAGCGATCTTCTCGATTGATGCCGACAAGCGGACGAGTTGAAAGAGCACTAATGGCATTGGCTGCTTGAAACAATTGGTCAGCAGTAGCCGCTTCATTGACATTGGCATACGTTTTTGTTTTATAAATGACGTTCCCTTCTTCATCCGTTCCCGCCTCAAATACGAGACGAAGCTTCGTATTTTCTAGTAATGCTTGTGCCATATCTTCACCCCCTTCGCCTTTTATATAGGGAGAAGGTAGAGGATTGGTTACCATTTTTCTTAAAAAGTAGGCTATGTTATATTTCATTGTTGAATTTTAGCAAGTTGTTCACACGGCGGCGACTCCTGCGGGAACAAGAAGCCGCAAGACCCATACTTGAGCGTAGCGAGGGAAGCGGCTTGCCCGCGGAAAGCGTCCGACACAAGCGAAATGTATAAATATCAACAGTATCATTTAACAGAGCCAAAAAATAAAAAAAGACTCCTCAACGTTTTATCCAGACCCGAATGATAAAAAAAGGAGAATACATATTCCATGTCTAAAGGACGTTTCCATACCACATCTTAGGTGTTATAAAAAATAAGTTGTTGAACCAATTTTAGAAATGATCAGATTGGAAAACTGCTGATATATAAGGGGGCTTTCACGGAATATTTTTAATCTAAAAGGGCTTAAATAATCAAAATTTAAACGTGTAATATGATTTGTAAGATATGCTGACTTATTGGAATTTTTCTTTCTTTTTGTATTTAAAAAATTAATAATGATTTGACTCGTTGTAATTCCAATTCCATGTCCATAATAGAGATTCTCATCTAAGATAATCGCATTTTCACCTTGCCATTGTGAAGTTTTAGGGTCATGTTCAGGGTTTTTGAAGTAAACGCAATCTCCGGGTAGAAAATCCGTTCCTTCATGAGTACGAAGATTAAGATCCTGGTCATATACCCAATTGTATAAATAAAGACCTGAAAAAAGGCGATTAAATTGCTCTTTATTAATCGATTCTAAAACAGCCTTATAAAATATGATCACCATGGCTGTAGCACATTCAAATGCATACTTGCTTCCATTAAGGAAGATATCTTCAATCGCAGTTCGAGGTAAAACATTTGGTTTAAGGACAAAGGCTCCATTTTTCTCAAGTTTCCAATAGTTTTCGTTGCAGGTAGATGTACTATAGGTTGCAAATTGGACTCCACTATTATTTAACAAAACAGCTGCTTGAATGATTTGAAGCCTAACCGACAGTTCGAATTCCAGCTGCTCTATTGTTTCATACTCATAAATCTTGTTGTATTTCCCCATTAATTCAAGGATTTTAGTTTTTTCATACGATAAATTTTCGTGGTTGATTTGACTAACATCTATCAATTTTTGATTAATTTTTATCACTTATGATCTTTCCCCTTTTTTAGGTAATGAGATTAAAATTGATTATAGAGAATTGCAGCAATCCAAATACTGTTTAATAAATAATTATATGATTAATTAAAGTAAAATGACCAAATTTGAACACGGGGTATCCTCTGATAATTTTTTGAAACATATGTTTCGTACATTGTATAAATAATAGACTAATTTTCGATTTTAAAATAAAAATTTACTTATGTAAGAAAAGAGAGGATATATGTCCTTATATTGAACAAATATCCTCAAATCATTTTAGTAAAGTTAACTACAAAAACGAGACTCTACTTTACTTGGATTTGCAACCAACAGTGGAGTATGACAATGAATACAAAAAAATAAAAAGGAAATTGGTGTTCCCTATCTATGTACAACATGTCCTGTAACGGAAATTATTTAACATGTTAACCGAGAAGTCTCCCTACCTCTAAACAATGTGTAGGCGGGAGAGGTTCATTTGGGCACTGAAATTTCGGATATCTTCCAACGAACGAATATCATGTGGAAAAAGAGGAATAAACGTCATTTGAACTTTGTCAAACGTTTCTTTTATTATTTGTAAATATTCTTGTTCAACCTGTTTTCGTTGTTCCCAAAAAGAATCCAATCCTTCATTTGGTAATACTTTGTTAATGACAAGATGACGAACGTCCATCTGAAAGGCGCGTAACTGTTCGATTGCTCGTTTCGTTTCTTCAATAGGAAGCCGTTCAGGATTTAACACGAAAACAAATTCCGTTTGTTCCTGATCCGTAAGTATATCTCGAACTTTTGTAAACTTGTGCCGTCGATTCATTAACACTTCGTATATCGGATCGTCAGGTACATCACCGTCATACAAGAATTGTGAATATTGTTCTTTCATATTTTTTCTACGTTGGAGTAACCCATCGATCCAAGCACCCATTAATTCTGGTAACATAAGTAAACGTAGTGTATGTCCTGTCGGTGCTGTATCAAACACAATCACATCAAATGACGATTCATCAACAATTAGAGAGGCCATTCGGTCGAATACGGCCGCTTCTTGAGCACCTGGAGAGCTTTTCACAAGGTCAAGCTGACGATACACTTCTTCTATCATCGTCCCTTTGACAAGCCCTTTCATATTCTTTTTCACTTCTCTTATATATTGATCAGTTTCTATGTCGGCATCTAACTCTATGATGGATAAATGATTTGAAACTTGTACATATGTATGTGTCGTTTCGTTGATATGAAACAAATCCGCCGCATTGTGAGCAGGATCCGTTGAAACAAGGAGCGTTTTTAATCCTTGTTCACTACATGTAAAGGCAAGAGCAGCTGCTGTCGTACTTTTACCAACTCCTCCCTTTCCACCTATAAAATACAGTTTTCGTTTCATCTTTTATCCTCCCTAACAACATCGGATTCCATCAAGTGGTGATTTTTCCATTCCCATCCGAAGATGCCATTCATGGAAGCGTTCAATTATCAGCGGATATAATTCTAATGTATAATAAAAAGCCGGGTTTGGAATCCCTAACATTTCTGATGCACAAAGCAGCATAAATAAATCTTCTTCCTCGCGAATTTCTCTTAGAATTTGTGCACGATGAGGTTGTTTTAACATTTGATCGTAAATTTCGATAGCATTTTTCAATTGTTTCAAAAAAGGAATCGACATTTTCCTACCCCCTTTTTTGTGTAAAGAAGGAATAGGGTAACTCTCCCTATTCCTCAAACATTACATATCTGTGGAAATTGGATCGATAGGGCGTCGGTTAACAAAAGCAGCAATTGCCACAAGAATGATCCAGAAAACAAATACCAGGATGAGTCCACCGAGAACGAATAACAGCATATTCGGATCATTACCAACGAATGACCATTTATAGACGACTTGTTGAACCATTGCCCACAGAGTCATAAAGAAAATGAATACCATCGGAATAAAGGTGAATAAATAGTTTCTACCTAGCCGCTTCAACCAAATGGTAATTAAAAGTAAGCTTACTCCTGCAAGCAGTTGGTTGCTCGTTCCAAACAATGGCCATAATAAGTAACCACCTGAACCGAAACCATTTGGTCCTTTCGGTAATAACACTAACGCTAAACTAGATAAAACTGCAACCGATGTCGCGACATGCATTTTTGTTAGCGGTTTTAAGTTGTACTCTGCACCGATCTCTGAAATAATGTACCGCATAAGTCGCACTGACGTATCTAACGTAGTAGCGGCAAAACTTACAACAATCACGGAAACGATCGTACGTGCGACATCAGCTGGAATCCAAATACCTGTTGCTAACAACGCAGCCCCGTTAATAAAATTGCCAAGACCTCCTTGGCTTGCAGCTTGAAAGGAAGAGTAAGCAGCCAAAAATTCACCTTGGGTGGCGAATACCGTCGTAACGGCAATAATGGTAATAAGGGCTAACGAACCTTCACCTACCGCACCTAAATACCCAACGAAGCGAGCATCTGTTTCTTTATCGAGTTGCTTAGAACTTGTTCCCGATGATACTAACCCGTGGAATCCTGAAATCGCTCCACACGCAATGGTAATAAATAGTAATGGGAACCAAGAAACATCGGCGTTCGCATTCGTCATTGGTGCCGTTACTTTTGGTTGTAAAAAGACAAGGCCTAAATATAAAATAAGTAGCCCAATAAGTAATTGATGGGAATTAATGTAATCACGAGGCTGTAATAGTTTCCAAACTGGTAATGTCGAAGCAAAATAGCTATACACCATTAAAATAACAATCCAGACAAAAAAGGCCATCGCTACGCCGTCTAATCCAAATAATACGGTATTCTCTGCTCCTCCAAAATATTTCACTAGGTCGATTTGAAGGGCTGGAATTTTACTTGTAAGTACAGCTGTTCCATACATAATAACTAGAGCGATAATTGATGGTATAAGCATTTCTTTTTTTCGTTTATATACCGCATAGCCAATCCAAATCGCCAGTGGGATTTCGATAAACACTGGCAACACACTTGCCGGAAATTTAATAAACAAATTCGAAATGACCCAAGCAAACACAGCATTTACCATGAGAACCAAAATAAGGATAATAAATAAAAACATCATTTTGGCACTGCGACCAATTAACCGATTGGTAATCGTTCCGACCGATTGCCCTTTATGGCGTACAGATAACACGAGCGTCCCAAAATCATGAACTCCAGCCGCAAAAACAGTCCCTAAAATAACCCATAAAAAGGCCGGTAGCCATCCCCAATAAACCGCAATGGCTGGTCCAACAATTGGTGCCGCTCCAGCAACGGAAGTGAAATGGTGGCCCCACAACACGACCTTTCTAGTCGGAACAAAGTCCACTCCATCATTATATTTGTGAGCTGGAGTGACATAGTTCGGGTCTAACCGATAAATCTTTTCGGCAATAAATTTTGAGTAATACCGGTACCCTAAAGTGAACACAAGCATACCTGCGACTGCCAACCAAATCGAATTCATCTTCTCTCCCCTTTCTTTGACCTGTTTCAATTGAATCATAAGAAAAAAAATGGACTATTGTCAATATTTTCTGAACTTTCTATGAAATAAATTTTCGATAAATTTCGACAATCCCCTTCTACAGAATGGGCATTTTTGTTTGCAACGTCTTTTACTTTTATATAGGCTACTTACTTTCCTATTCCTCCAAAAATAGACTAAGACTGATTAAAAATTATCAAAATGACACCCACCTTTTACCTTTAAGACTGATTCACTTCTAAGATGTTCACAAGTTAAAAGATAATCGCGACTCAAGTAGGAATCATAACTTCAACATCTAATCATATGTATAACTAAATTCATGTACTTTCCATTTGGCATTCGTAGATAGTGGAGGTGGAAAATTCAATTGGAAAGGCATTTGTTAAGATTAAGAGCACAACTTGGCTTGCTAATAATAGTCACAAGTTTCGTCTTACCATTTGTCACGATTATTCCTATGAAAATATTTATTGCCCAATTTACCAACGAAACAGCGTTCGGAATACTCCTGCAAGGTTATATCTTCTCTGTTCTTTCTTTTCTATGTTTCGGAATCGGATTAGTCGTATGGTCCTCCAAACGTCTGATTCTACTCATTAGTGCGATGGGTCTCTTTGTTACTAGTTTCATTTGCTTTTGGATGTCATTGAATGGTTATCCTAGTGTCCGGAACAAAATCATTACAGGTTCGCTTTGGAAAAACGATCATTACCTTTTACAAGAAGATGTATATGTTTCCAAGGAATTCGGCCTTACGTACCTTTACTTACAAGATGGTCCAGTTGATGTTGTCCCCCTCTTGTTCACGAATCCTTCATTTGACAATTTCTTTAATGAATCCATTAAAAGTAATAATTGATATATAAAAAGCTGACTCGGCAAAGGTTCTCGAGTCAGCTTGGAACTTTTTTACATATTGACATCATTGTATAGGCTTGACTTATGTAAGCCAACTTCTTCGAGTACGCTAGCAATTTTTTCATCGGCTTCCATAAATTTTGCGTCAGCAGCTTCAAAAGATGGTGCTTCCTTTGTTAATTCTTCCTTGATCATTTCGTACGATCCAACTACTGTTTCAAGTGATTCTTTTAATGTTTCTTCATAAGCATTCAGTTCAGTTGGAATCGTGACGCTTTGCAATGCTTCAACAACCTTTTCGGCTGATGTTAACGCTTCTTCTTTTAACTGTGCCATTTCCTCTGAACTTTCTTTTTCCATCGCTTCACGATATGTATTTAATGCGGTATCGTTTTCATTAATCGTGTTCGTCATTTCCATATAGAAATTCATCATGGCCTTCTTCGCATCTACTGTTTCAGTTTCTTCTGTAGGTTGTTCATTTGCACTTTGTTCTTCTGTTTGGTCGTTGGAACAAGCTCCAAGAACAATGGCAAGCGCTAATGTAGCCCCCCATATTTTTTTCATCATTCGTCCACCTCACAAGTAAAAATTTTTTCACAATAATGAAACATACTAATTTTTTGAAGCGATCGATAAGAATATTAGCAAAACAAAAAGAAAATGTAAAGTTTTTCTAAATTCGTTGTAATTTATTAAATTATCTGAATATATTTTTGTTCTCGTTTTTATTTTTTGGCTACGTTAAATGTCATTGTTGATTTTTAGCAAGCTATTCACATGGAGCGAAAGGCGGCGACTTCAGCGGGGACAAGAAGCCAAGCAAGACCCATACTTGAACGTAGCGAGGGAAGCGGCTTGCGGCTTGCCCGCGGAAAGCGTCCGCCACAAGCGTAATGACAGTATCGTTTAACAGAGCCATTTTATTTGAAAAAGTACATATTCTTGCAACACTTTTTTCCTATTGTCTATAATGGAAAACGAGAATGGACCATACGGATCATTGATCTACATCATACTTGGAGGTTGTTTTATGCTTGAAGGCTGGTTTTTATGGTTTATATTAATTTGGATTTTTATTTTAGTTGGTTCTTTTGCGATTGGTGGCTATTTTATGTTTCGTAAATTTTTAAAACGGTTACCAAAAGCCGACGGTAAGTCCGATCTAGACTGGGAAGAATATTACATAAAAGAAACGCGCCATCTTTGGACAAGTGAACTAAAAGCTTTATTAGAGGAATTAGTGAGCCCTGTACCTGAATTATTCCGGGATGTTGCCCGCCAAAAAATTGCCGGAAAGATAGGAGAACTTGCCCTAAAAGAAAAAGCCGATCAAATGACGTTAGATTTAGTAATACGAGGGTATATTTTAGCTACCCCGAAACGAGATCATAAATTTTTACGTAAAAAATTAAAAGAATTAGAAATTGATATAACACCGTATGAACAATTATTCTAAAAGCTTGGTTCTCCAAGCTTTTTTGTTTTAAAACTTGAACTTTTAAAAAAATCAATATATTATTTGTCTATCAATAGTAAAATTTTGACAAAAACTACAAAAAGGAGGGGCATTGTGGTAAAGCCCACAAATCGTACCATTTTTATAGCGCTTGGAGTTATTTTCATTCTTTCCTCCGTTATCACGTCTCTTTTTCTATCAGGGTTAATAAAAAGTATTTTGTTCCGTCCAAATGGCGTTTTTCTTTTTGGTTCGACATCGTTATCTTACATTTACATAGCCCTATCCCAAATATTACTAGGCATTAGTTTTATTCTAATTGGCCTTTCTTTTCTTCCAAAGGTCATTCGCAGAGGATCTGCCACGGTACTTATTTTGGGAGCGTTGATCACTGCGTTCATTGGTTTTAACGATTATTACTATGCATCTAGGGATGGCGTGTATGTGAATAAAACAACGGATTGGAAAGGAACATGGATTCCATGGTCGGATGTTGAACATATGGATATAGTATATAATGTGAAAGATCATTCTCCTCTTCCTCATTCGATTGTTTTTCACACCAAAGCAAAAAGGAAATATGATATACCCATGGATGGGTATGTGTACAACTCAAGAAAAACCATCCGCTACCATGTCAAGCAAGCAGGCGGCACTGTTTCTGACAAAGTCATTCACCCTACAACAACCAACAATGGAAAAAAATAATCATTTTCTCTATCGATAAACTTCATCTCTCCTAAAGGTAAAAAACAAAAAAACGTTTGGTTAAGGAATGGTAACTCTTAACCAAACGTTATTCTTATCCTTTGGTTGCTACTATCCAGTCATTCTTTTTTTGCAGCTTCATGTATTGGATATACATCGCTATGCGCCATGGGACAATCATACCAAATGCTAAAATCCAGAACATTCCACTAAGTTCTCCTACATCAATGGAAGTGCTCAAAATGAACTTAGCAATGATTCGAATAATCAGCAATCCAATTAAAATAAATATAAAAGCTTTTGATCGTTTTAAATAAATGTTACCATCTTTAATTTCAAACTTAGATGTTTTAATCAAGAAAATCGAAAAAATCATTCCAACAACGAGTGCCTCTACCACTTGGGCAAAACTTACTCGAAACATCGGATGAAGAAACATGAGAGCCCCAGTACTCATAAAAAGCGGTGGCAATATAATTTTTTTCGCATTTACAGGTTTTTTAGAAGCTTTCATTCGAACAAATAAAATGAGAAATCCCATGAAAATGGCGATAACCGATGAAATCAATACGTTCATAAGTAATCATCCTAACTGTTTCACTATTCATTTTTCAATTTTACTATATAACATAATCATCAACAAATGTCTATCACCGCTCTATGTTACCACATTCAAACAAAAAAGGGACAAGAACGATTCTTGCCCCTAAAATTATTATCCGACTACTCGATTGACTGCTTCGATGACCCGTGTTTCATCGAATGGTTTAACGATAAAATCTTTCGCGCCTGCTTCAATCGCTTCTACAACCATCTTTTGTTGCCCCATAGCCGAGCATATAATGATTTTGGCTTGTGGAAATTCCTCTAAAATATGTTTTACTGCTTCAATCCCTGTCATGATCGGCATGGTAATATCCATTGTCACTACATCTGGTTGCAATTCCCGATACCGTTCGATCGCTTCTTTTCCGTTTTCTGCTTCGCCAACAACTTCATGATTTCCTTTTTTTAACATATTCGTTAGCGTCATTCTCATAAATTTCGCATCATCCACTACTAACACTCTTGCCACCGATGTTCCTCCTCAATAACCTAAACAATTTCAAAAAAATGTTGATCTCCCCCTCAAAAAAATGTTGATCTCCCCCTCAAAAAAATGGATGTTCCTTCGAAATTTGTAAATGTTCGCTAACGGCCCATCTACTCCTTTCGAGGGGTATTATTACAAAAAATATCCAATATAAACAATATTTTCATCGTATTTACTTATAAAAATTATAACAAAGGTCCTACTTTTTATACAATGGGTAACTTACCGACAAAAATCGCCTATTAAAAGCCTTTAAAGTCACCAAATAGGCCTGACAATAAACTGATCATGTCCGTCATCCAGTCAAAATAAAGCATAATACCCATAATGATCATTAAGTAACCACCGATTTTGACGATAGCAACATTATGCCGACGAATCCAATTCAATCTTCCAATAAAAAAAGACATGACGAAAAACGGAATCGCAAAACCAAGTGTATAAGCTACCATATACAATAGTCCTGATTCAGGGTTTGATGCGGCAAGAGCGATAACAGAAAGTAATATTGGACCGGTACAAGGTGTCCACCCAGCTGCAAACGCCATACCAATTAAAATGGATCCTACATAGCCAGAAGGACGGTTCGTAAATTGGATACGGGAATCTTTCATTAAAAATTTCGGCTTGAATACTCCAGCAACGATTAAACCGAAAACGACAATAAATATAGCACCTAATTGCCGAATTAAGTCTTTATATTGGATAAAAAATGTTCCGATCAATGACGTCCCAAAACCTAAAGCAACAAAAATACTTGAAAAACCAATCAAAAAGAAAATGGTATGTAATAAACTTCTTTTTTGTAACATCCCGTTTTCTACTTTTATTTCATTTACACTCATTCCAGTAATGTAAGAAAGAAATGCAGGATAAAGGGGTAGACAACATGGAGAAATAAAACTTAAAAAGCCTGCACCTAAGGCTACCCATACATTGACGTCTGTCACGTCAATCACTCCTTTATTTAATCTATGTTCATATTTTAGCAAATAATAATAGATTCCATAAAGAAAACCATTGTGAATACTTTGTGACACCCTTTCTCTCAAACAATATTTACAAAAAACATACAAGTAATAACATTTTTGCTTTGAAATTGGAAACATTATTCGATATACTTGAACTATATTCTGTTACAATTATTTCTAGTTCTGTTTTTTCATAGTATTTGAAAATAAACAATGAAAGGACAGCTGACCGTGTCGAAACAAGAGTTACTAGAAAAAATTGAAAAAAAGAGATACGAATTATTTGAAGTGGTGGCAAAGTCTGGTCTATCATCACCAATTGCCATCCAATATAGTCAAGAACTTGATACATTATTAAACGTATACAATCGCCTATATTTGAAAAAGGAAAAACGTTCGCTTTCAGCCCAAACTGTAAACTAGTTAATCGCCACGCCCCATCTCCATCAATCGACCCTTGATACCAATTACCAAAAAAGTCCAATATCATTGGTCTTTTTTTATTTCTTCGCCTATTGCTTCCAGTATTTTTCATTGATAATATGTATGTATATTTTCGAATCGAAAGGAGCGATGCATATGGCCGTTATGAACAAACAACCCTATTATTTTCTAATTATGCGCATCATAGGAGGACATCGCTCATAGGTTTCGATTCCTCTATGATGCCAATCAATCATAGAGGAGGAATATGGATTGACTATTGAACAATTTGGATGGAATACAACGTGGCACCAAGAATTTCTTCCTTGGGAAGAAAAAGGATTTATTCCAGGCCGCGTAACCATTGAGCATAAACGGATGTACCGTGTACAAACAAACGATGGAGAATATTTATGTGAGCTTTCCGGAAAGTTTCGATACATGACAAGCGAGCGGCATGAATTCCCGGCCGTTGGCGATTGGGTCATTGTTCAAGCATTACCGAAAGAAAAAAAGGGATTCATTCAAGGAATCCTTCCCCGGCGTAGCCAGTTTATCCGAAAGGTAGCTGGAGAGGAAACAACTGGACAGGTCATTGCCGCTAATATTGATACCATCTTTCTTGTCATGGCGCTAACGAATGACTTTAACGTGCGGCGTTTAGAACGGTATTTAGTACTTGCGTGGGAAAGCGGAGCCAATCCGGTTATCATTTTAACGAAGGCTGACTTATGTTCAAATGTTGAAACGTACGTGGAAAAAGTTCATTCAGTAGCTTTAGGAGTTCCTGTTCATCCAATATCTTGTTACGAAGGAACAGGATTGGATGAATTATCAGCATACTTACAAGTAGGAAAAACGATTGCTCTTGTCGGTTCTTCAGGTGTTGGAAAATCAACCCTTATGAATTATTGGCTAAAAGAAGAATATCAAGCGGTTCAAGAAGTAAGACAAAATGATAATAAAGGACGTCATACAACCACACACAGGGTACTATTTCATCTTCCAGAGGGTGCCTGTGTAATTGATACTCCTGGCATGCGGGAATTATCATTATGGGAAAGCAACGAAGGATTAGATGAAACTTTTGAAGATATCATTCAACTAGCACAATACTGTCATTTTAACGATTGCCAACACAATACAGAACCGAAATGTGCTGTGCGAAACGCAATCGAAAAAGGTTCCTTATCGCCTCACCGTCTAGAAAGCTATCGTAAATTGCAAAAAGAGTTAGCGTACGTGGCTCGGAAAGAAAATGAAAGGCTTCAACACAACTCAAAACGCCGTTGGAAAGCAATATCTAAGGAAATGCGCCAGTATAAAAAACGTTATTAAATCGTAAAGACGAAAGTCCACGAATAGGACTTTCGTCTATTATTTCTGTAAATGCAATCCATAATTGTATTCGCTCTATAACGCCCTGCTCTATTCTTAATTAGGTGATTACCATTAAAAACCTGTTGGTTGTTGTCCGTACCCATGCATTGGGTAATGATAATGATACTCTTGATGAACATCATGGTGCGTATGTGGATAATAATGATGTTCATAAGGGTAATGATGGCATCCATAATGATGAAGATCATGATGTTGGTGGTGATGAAACGGATGTCCGTAATGGTAATCATAATGATGGTAAGGATGATGAGGATTACCCCAATACCAATTACGAGAATCTTCTACAGGAAATGGAAACATCGAGCATATTCTCCTTTCAATTATGATTCTTCCATTTCTAACTTATGCCATTCACTTTATTCCGTACATTGTCCTAGAGGGATATCCTTGGGACCATATTTATAACAAAGGCGATGTTATATGTCATTGTTGATTTTTAGCAAGTTATTTTACACGAAGCGAAGGGCGGCTTGCCCGCGGAAAGCGTCTGCCACAAGCGAAATGTAAGAATATCAACAGTATCGTTTAACAGAACCATAACAAAAAAGAGCTGGTTCCGTTTAGGAGCCGGCTCTCATTTATTAAGAAACGATATTTTCCATACTCTCCGTTAACCCATTTTGAAGAAGATACATTTTGTAGTACAACCCTCGTATAGCGAGTAGTTCTTGATGATTTCCGCGTTCTACAATTTCCCCTTGATGTAATACTATAATTTGATCTGCATCTTGAATCGTAGATAACCGATGAGCAATCGCTATCGTTGTTCGTCCTTTTCTCATTTTTTCTAGCGCAATTCCGATGGCCTCTTCTGTCTCAGTGTCAATATTCGCAGTTGCTTCATCTAATACTAAAATTTTTGGATTGGTCGCAATCGTTCGTGCAAACGCAATCAGCTGACGTTGACCACTAGAGAAAGTTGAACCTCTCTCCACCACTTGATGGTCGTATTGATTTGGTAAATGTTCGATAAACGGATGGGCTTGCACAAATTTGGCCGCTTGGGTCACCTCTTCATCGGAAAGTGATTCATTATATAGCCGAATATTATCTTTAATGGTCCCAAAAAATAGGAACGGATCTTGTAAAACCAGCCCCATTTTCTTTCGTAGCTCTTCTTTCGGATACGCTTTTATAGAGCGTCCATCAATCAAAATATCGCCTTCTTCAAATTCATAAAAGCGCATAAGCAAGTTAATGATGGAACTTTTTCCACTTCCCGTATGACCAACTAAGGCAACTGTTTCACCTGGTTTTGCTGTAAAAGAGATGTTTTTTAATACATTTCGTTTCCCATCATAACTAAATGTAACATTTCGAAACTCGATTTCACCTTGTTTAATCTCAATTGGCTGCTCTTGTTGCGCTGGTTCCATTTCTTTTTCGTCTAACAATTTAAATACACGCGAGGAAGCGACAATCGCTTGTTGAAACATAGAAAGCCTCATCATCATTTGGTTGACGGGTTCAAAAAATCGATCTAAATAGTTGACAAAGGCATATAAGACACCAATTTCAATTGGACTATTCAACGAAGTAATACCGAAATAACTTAAAATAAGAATTAGAGAAAAAACATATACGACATCCACCGCTGGACGAAGCAGTAGCCCATCTAATTTAATGTTTCGCATGCCCGCTTCATAATGTTTTTCATTAATCGCACCAAACTCTTCACGTAAACGGCGTTGTTGGCGAAACACTTGAATGATCGCCATTCCTTGTAATGATTCATTTAACTTTGCATTTAATTGACTTAACCGTTCGCGTAAATCCGTATAAAAGGTCGAACTATATTTCCGATATGTCCGCATAATAAGGAAAATAATTGGTAAAATAGCTGTGCAAAAAAGCGCTAATTTCACATTTAAACTAAACATAGCAATGAACACACCGATTAAGAAAAAGCTACTTTGGATAAACGTCACTAACACTTCGACAAACATCTCTTTGATCGCTTCCGTATCGTTTGTGACACGAGAAACGATACTCCCAGCAGGGGTCTTATCGAAATAGCGCATACCAAGTGATTGTACTTTTGTAAACACATCTATACGAAGCTGCTGAATAATTTTTAACGCAATCTCTTGAAATTTTAACAATTGAAAATAGGAAATAATGACTTTTAAAAAATGAATTCCTAAATAGCTTACCGCTAATGTCACAAGTGCCCCTTGTGGAAAATATTGCGGTGTTAAGTAATCATCGATAAAAATTTTAACAAGAATCGGACCAAGAACTTCCCCTGTGGTTGATAAAGCTAATAAGAAAAAAGCAAATACAATCGGTTTCCAATGGGGTTTGGTATACTTCATTAAACGAATAAAAACGTTCCTTTGTTCTTTCGCCGACATTACTGTTCCTTTTTCCATCCTTTACCCTCCATGTTCAACGAGTTCTTCCAGCTGTTGACGGACATACATCTCTTTATACCATCCCTCTTCCTTCATTAATTGGTCATGCGTTCCTTTTTGTATGATTATTCCATTTTCAAGAACTACTATTAAATTCGCATGCTGAATAGCACTTAATCGGTGCGCGGTAATAATGGTCGTTTTCCCGACTCGATTTTCTTTTAAGGAACGTAATATTTGCTCTTCCGTTTTCGCATCAACGGCGGATAACGCGTCATCCAATATTAACACTTCTGGGTTGATTAGCAAGGCTCGGGCAATGGAGATTCGTTGTTTTTGGCCTCCAGATAAAGAAACTCCACGCTCCCCAACAACCGTATCATATCCTTCCGGAAACTGCTCAATATCATCATGTATATGGGCGAGCCGAGCCGCTTCTTCAATTTCTTTCTGACTAGCTTGTGGACGTGCAAAGGCGATATTGTCGCGAATGGATGCCGAAAATAAAAAATGATCTTGTGGGACATATCCGATTGCCTCACGTAAGGCATCTAGTTGGTATTCCGTAATAGAATAACCGCCAATTAAAATATCTCCTTTCATTCCTGGAAACTCTCTTAATAACGCTTTAATTAGAGACGTTTTGCCGGATCCTGTTTTTCCAACAATCCCTAACGTTTCCCCTCTTTTTAACGTAAAATAAATATTTTTCAAGACGGGTTGTGTATCATTGGGGTAGGTAAACGACGTTAAGCGATATTCAATGTCCCCTGCCGGAACCTTATCAATCGCTTTTTGCGTGTCTTGAACGTCTGGTTGTTCTTGTAATAAGCTAGAGACACGGTCGTACGAAGCTCTTCCCCGTTCCACAATATTAAATAACCAGCCAAAAGCAAGCATCGGCCAAATGAGAAGACCTAAGTAGGTCGTAAAGGAAACAAGTTGCCCAATGGTTAACTCTCCTTGAAGAACGAAACGGGCACCAAATACAATGGCTAAGAAAAAAGAAAATCCAACAATAATAGAAATGGTCGGATCAAATAAAGAATCAATACGAGCTACTGACATATTTTTTTGAACCACATCATCCGATTGTTTCCGGAACGCTTCAATATCTTCTTTTTCTTGACCAAATGTTTTAATGACTTTAATGCCTGCAATACTTTCTTGTGTTTTATCATTTAAAGAGGAAAAAGCCTCCTGGGCCAGGTGAAACCGCTTATGTAATAAAGTACCATAATAATTAGTTAATAAGGCCATAATAGGCATAGGGATTAAGCTGATCAAAGTTAATTTCCAACTTATGGTCGTTGCCATGGCGATAATGACAAAGCCTCCTGTCGCTAACGAGTCGACAAGCGTTAAAACCCCTACGCCTGCCGTTTGTTGAATGGCTTGTAAATCATTCGTCGCATGGGCCATCAAGTCACCGATACGGCGCCTTTGATAAAAAGATGGACTTAGCGAAGTGAAGTGATGATATAAACGATTACGGAGCAATTTTGATAATTTTACCGCTGAACCGAAGATCATCATTCGCCAAAAATAGCGGAGTCCATACATACATAAAGCAACTGTCGCAAGTATGCCCATCCATTGCAAAAGCTGCTTGAACGTTAATGTACCTTCTTTTATGGAATCTACGACCATGCCAATGATTTTCGGTGGAACAAGTTCTAAAATAGCGACAAGACATAAAAGAAATATACCCGTTAAATATGCCTTTTTTTCTTGTTTAAAAAACCACATTAAATCGAGAAAAACTCTCATCGTTGAATCCTCCGAATACTTCATTATTCACTGACTAATGCATAAGTTTATCAAACTTTTCTAAAAAAGAAAAGATTTACAGAATTAGAAGAATTGGTAATTAAGAGATTTTACGTAAATAAAAATGCACTCTGAGTGACCAGAGTGCATGGAGGAGAAAAATATCAAACGATTATTGTCGATGTAGAAAATCGAGAAGTTTTGGATGTTCTGCCAGACCGACGTGTAAAAACGATTGAAACCTATTTAAAACAATGTGATACAGGGAATGTACAGATCGTGGTGATGGATTTATCCAAGTCATTTAAGAAAGCTGTTCAAAGACAATTAGGGAATCCTCTTATTATTGCGGATCGATTTCACTTTATGAGACAAGCTTATTGGGCATTTGATCAAGTAAGACGAGAAGTGCAACATAAATTATATAAAGAACAACGTATTCGAATGAAAAGAAATAAAGAGCTTTTATGGAAATCCCCGTTTAAGCTCAATCAAAAAGAGAAAGAGCGAGTAGAAGAACTCTTGGCACTTGATTCGGACTTGAGGGAAGCCTATGAGTTAAAGAATGAACTAGATGTCTGGTTTAAAACAAGTACAATGGAAGATGCCAAAACAGGTTTAGAAGCATGGATGACGAGAGTTGAGGAATCTGGAAACGAAGCATTTAAAAAAGTCGTTCAAACATTTAATAGGTGGAAACAAGAGATTTTACAATCCTTCATGTATCCATTTAACAACGGATATATTGAAGGTGTAAATAATACAACCAAGGTAATCAAACGAATGTCTTATGGAATAAAAAGCTTTGAGCGATTACGAAAAAAGATATTGTGGCGTCAACTTGTCAGAAGGAATGTAGGTTAACCTACATTCCTTCCAAAGAGAGAGTATTGGAAATATTTACACCACCACAATTGACAGAGAGCCAAATACATTCATGATACTCTTTCACATAATCAAATAATTGACGTAAAGTATAAACCCCAGTTAAAATGTTTTTATCAATATTTTCTAAATACCTATTATGAACTGGCTCTTGGAACAATGTTTCGAGAGCCTTTTTCTTGTTTTCTTGATAAAGTGTTCCAAATTTTTCGTATGAAAGGTTAAGTTGATCAATCTTCCAGTGACGGAATTGAACAACGTCTTCTAATTGAGTTTTGTTTCGATCATAAAACTCAGAAACAAATGCTTCATAATCACTGACTGATTTGATTAAGAAAGACAAGCGACTAAATGCGAATGTACCCTCCTCAAATCCTAACTCCTTTAAAGCTCCCCCAAATTGAAGTGACCCCTGTCAAGTAGACAGGAATAAAAAAGCACACTTAAGCAGCCTGAGTCCTATATTCATAAGGACTCAGGTTATTTAATTTCTTTTGGAAACGTTGGTGGTTATAAAAACGAATGTATTTGTGTACGGCATCCTTGACCTCTTTGGCTTTGCGAAAAGAGTGCAGATTAAAACACTCTGCCTTGAAATGGCTGAAGAAGTTCTCCATGCTGGCATTGTCTAAACAGTTTCCTTTTCTGGACATACTGGCTTTTATATTGTATCTTTTAAGTAAGTTGTTGTATTGACGGGATGTATACTGGAATCCTTGATCACTATGCAGGAGGAGTCCATTTACATTACGTTTTTTTATGGCCTTTTTTAGAGTATTAAGCACCAGTTTGATGTCATTTCTTGGACTAATATGGTAGGCAACAATTTCATTATTGTATAGGTCTTTAATGGCAGACAAATAAAGCTTTTGCCCATTAAAAATCAAATATGTAATATCTGTCACCCACTTCTCGTTTGGTTTTGACGCGTGAAATTCCCTGTTTAGATGATTGTCCGAAATGACATAAGGCTCTTTCTTCCCATAATAAGGCCGTTTCTTCCGATCACCGCACGAATTCCCATCTCTTTCATCAACCTTTGTATGCGTTTATGGTTGATATTCAGTTTGTATTTTCTCTTAAGCCAGACTTTGACTCTCCGATACCCGTAGATTCCTTTCAGTTTTTTATGGCACTCCTCGTTTTTTTTCTTTAACTGCTCGTCTTCTAATTGCTTTTGAGAAGGGTGTTTCTGCCGTTTTACCCAATTGTAATATCCACTTCGAGACACGCCTGCAATCTTACATAATTCTTGAATAGAAATATGGTTACCAGCCATTTCATGAATGATGGCGAACTTCTTATGAGTTGGTACGGTTTCCATTCCCCCTTTCACATTTTTAAGAGCTTTTTTAGCATTTCTACTTCCGCTTCAAGACGCTTGATTTTCGTTTCAGGATCTTCTGGACGAGTTCTCGGTCTTCCTTTTCCTGGACCTTTTGCCTTCCCGCGTTTTTCCTCCAGACCTTTCATTCCTTCTTTGTCATAGTGTTCTACCCATCGACGTACCATGGTATGATCAATCCCTAACTCTTTAGCCACCGATTTGTAGCCCATGCCCTCTTTTTTATATAGATCCACAGCTTTCTTTTTAAACTTTACATCATATGTTTTTCGTATTTTCCCCATAGAAAAAATCCCCTCCATAGTAGACAGATTAATGTGCTTTCTTTTTTCTGTCTACTATAAGGGGATCATATCAAAAGGTGCAATGTTATACATATTCTTTCGCAAATTTAATCCCGCTTTTTAGTTTCTCGATTTCGACAGTATATCTTTCGTTCAAAAAAAGGTTTTCTAAAATTGAAATAAGTTTATCCCTATGAAGCCCTTTTCTTTCTAACTTCATTTCTAATTCTTTATAATTAGGCATTTCAGATAAATCCTTTTCTCCCTTGTAATAAGGGTCTAACTCATCACACACTAAATTTACTTCTTCGTTACTAATAAATTTTAAGTTCTCAATTTCAGCTTCAATATCTTCCTTTCAGATTTACCCTTTTATAATTTAACATATCTTTCTAACTCATTTGAAAAAATTTACAATAAAATAAAAATCGATAAGGGGGGACCTATCAATCTAATCTGCCCCGCTAACCAACCATGAAGCGAACTTCACCACAGATGATGGAAGTTCCATTCGTTCTTCATTTTTATGAAGGAAACTTTTCTATCTCTTCGACAATTGATTCCCCTTCACTATAGTCAGTGTCTAACCATTGCCATTTTTCATATAACATAATTCTACCATCAGGCAAAATCTTAGGAATGGATTTACATTTTCCACCCCTAATCTCGTTTTTGATATTAACGTGATTATATCTAAATTCTAGACTACCATCATTATTAACTATTCCTATAAGCATTCCGCTTACTATTTCACCACCCGAATATGTAGCAGTAATGATATTTCCCTCTTGTTTGTAATGAAAATAAGTTTTTGAAGAAACTTCACCATTACTGGTATTTTCAACAGAGACAAAAATCCGATTATTGTAGTTAATCAATTAAATCTCCCCCAATAAAGTTTTTGATAATTATAACAACTTAAAAGGCTTGGTGTGAATATTTTTTACATAATTTACCGACATTTTTTCAACTAAACTGTCCTTTAATTGAATACGAAAATCAACAACACTCTTTAATGGAGCATTTAAAATAAAAACGCCACCCCGATCGGAGTGACGCCCTGCTTCAACAAATTATCTACGATACCATCGTATCATGTCTGACACGAAATAATCTGCCTTCTTTCTGCCAAAAATCTGCCGTTTTTCTGCCAATTTTCTTTCACAAAAATAACAGACGTTTCTATAACTTCTTAATTAATCTCCATAAATCTAGGAACCATTTTTCCTTCATGTTCTACCTCTTCAAAAAACATATCATATGGCCTTGCGAATTCTTCACCTTTCTCATTTTTATAAACAACTAATTTTTCTTCAGTTTCAGTATGTTTAGCGATACAAATTAATTCATAAATGTCACCTTTATAGTGCCTATATTTTTTCTTTTCCACGTTATAATCACCTCTGTTGTATGGGGAAGCTAAGTCATTCGGAAAACAATAAATATAATTGAACTGCTAACAACACAAGAGAAAAGAAGCCAACAATAATCCAGTTTTCTATATTTACAGCATAACCTATTGCTGGTGTACAAATTAAGGTAACAACCAAATCCAAAATATTTTGTCTCTTTCTCCGTTTCCTTTCTGGTGACCCTTCCTCAACTTCGTACTCTTTTACGGACCAATAACGTAAATCATTTTCAACAAAATATCGTTCGTATTCATCGTCGGAGGGAAAGGGAAGCTCCAAACACACATCATCACTAAGCAAAGATTCTCGATAAGCTTCATCACTAGATACGTTATGTACTAATTTTTTAACGGCATCGTGTTTATTTTCAGCCCAAAACACTTTTAAATAATCATCATCGTAGTATTGAAAAAAATCTTGGTGTTCGAACACATATATCTTCACTCAGTATCCCCTCCTTCACGTTCAGGAAGGGAAACGTCAGGTTTCCACCCATGCAAATGTGCACCAAGTTTTGGAAAATCATATTCAGGAAAGAGTTTTTCTTTTAACTCTGAATTATCTTTAAACATATCACCTAAAGCCGGAAGTTTCTTTTCTTCTTTTTCTTTAACATCATTCACTAATTCATCTAATTTCGTTTTAAGTAACTCTAAATCATTTTCAATCCCTTTAATCCGCACTCTCAGACCAGCCCATAGCTCACCATTTGAGCGTCTGATCGCACTATACACTAAATCGTATAACTCTTTTTCCGTTAAATCTTTAACAGTTCTCATTTTCTTTTCTCCCTTCTTTTCTTTAATTTTTTCTGTTTTTCATCTGATTCCCTTAAAAACTTTCGAAGCATCTTTTCAAAATTTCTTTTCCTCTTTTTCAAACGTGTCACCTCGAATTGTTTTTTCACAGACAAAAAAGGACTGTCTAAAAGACAGCCCCTGTCCGTGATAGGAGGAATAATGGGTAAACATCTATTGCTGATGTTTTTAACGTGTTTTCCCATTTCTTTTTTGACGCTGAGAAAACAGGGGCACCAACTATACGTTGGCGATAACGTCAATCAATGAACTTAAACGAAGGATAAAACTCCTCGATTAATTTTTTAATAATCTCTTCAGATGATGTTCTTTTTCCCGATTCGATATACGACAAATATGATTGACTGATACCAATTTGTTTTGCTAAATCGGCTTGGCTTAGCTCTTGCAATCTTCGCAACTTGCGTATTGTATCTCCTCGCATTTTTCATTTACTCCCCTCCCCTGAATCGTGATAATTTATGACATGAACTAAAAAAATTAATTTCACATACAAAAAAAAGAAAAACAAAAAGACATTGCGATAATAGCTTTGTTTCTGGCTTCGATATAGGTATTAAAAGAAAATGAATTAATCATTTTGTTTACTTCTTCACTTGTTAAACCTTCTACAACTTTTTTCGGAACTTTTGGAACAGGTACTTTTGCCATTGGATTTTCTTTCAAATATTTTTCTTTCACACACCAATTAAAAAATGCTGAAATCATTTTATACATCGAGACGATACTTTGAGGTTGTAAGCCTTGTTTTTGTTTCTGACGAATATATGCACTAAGATCAAAGTGAGTAATATTTTCTAACTCTGTTAGCCTTCTTTTCTCTTCTAAGAAGTTGATTAGTTGTTTATATTCTTGACGTTTATTTTTCATCGTTTTTTCTGTAAAACCTTTGATCGTGCAAAAGTAGTAATATTCTTCTAATACATCACGTAAAAACAATAAAAAAACCACCTTCCCTGCTGAATCTTTCAACAGAAAAAGTGGTTTTTGAGAAGGATAAACCAATTTAGACAGTTATTGTGATGAAAGTTAAACCAATTTTGAAAAATTGTTTGTGAAAAACTGATATTTTAAAACTGTCTATCCTTCAAGAAATGTTGTCATATCAAGGTTATAGTGCCTTTCTTTTATTTGATTTGTTTGTTCATCGCATTCATCATTTGGTTGATTTTCTTTTGGGATGGTTTCATTCCCATTTGCATCATCATTACTTTTAGCATTTGTTCATTAATCGGCGGATTTTTCTTTAAATAGCTCATCATATATTTACGAGCAATGAAAAATCCTAGTGCTACTCCGGCAATTAACGCCAGAATACCGACTAGAATAACATCCCACATCTTCTATTTCCTCCTTCATGTTGTCTACCATACAGTGTACTAAACCTTGTAACATAATACAATATTTCCATTCATTTTTCTCAAGTAATTATATAATTCCTCTCTTTTAACGGTTTTAACCAACCATACCGTTCATTTTGCAAATCAATCGCTAACAATCGTCCGTCCATTTGTCGAAGCGCTTCAAAAAAAAACGATTCGGCATCATAGCTTCCCCAAGCATATAACAATAATTTCCGTTTATTAATTTCTAACTGTGCTCGATTTGATTCATCTTCCCTACCAATCCAATACACGTTTCCTTCTGAAACATAGTCACTTCGTTTACTCAATCGCTGAGAAATCATTCGATGCAGGTGCAATAAAGGAAAGGGAAGTGTTATATATTGAATTTGTTGTTCAATAATTTGTTTTAAATCACTTGGTGCATATTGGTGTTCATGAAATAAATTGTAGAACAATCGCTCACGGCCATAAAAAAAGTTCGCTATATCTTCCGAAATGGAATAAATATGATAACACCGCATCGTTCTCCTCCCCACGTCCACTTTTTTCTATTATAGCGAAACGAAACGTGGAGAAGTTGTCAAAAGCTGTTTGAAAGATTCACTTTTTTTGTCGAATGTAGTCGAAGTTGTTGACTTTTTCATGTTTGAGGTCATACGAAAACATAACCATATCCAGTGCTTGTATTCCGAATTCGACATTTGGTTTTGAATACGCACGAAAAAAATCCCGTTTGATCTCTTTCATACGAAACCCACATTTTTGATAAAAAGCGATGTTATCTATGCTAGAGTTAGCTGTTCCAACTTCCATTACACAAAAACCTTTATCTTGTGCCCAGTGTAAGAGATTTTGAACCATTAGTTTCCCCAATCCTTTTCCGCGACACTGCAGGACGACGGCTATGTTTTTCAATTCGACTGTCGTCTCATTTATTGGTATACAATGAGCAACACCGATTGTTTCATCCTCGACCGTGAAACGAAACATCCATCCTTTTCGAAAATAAGAGCGAACCATCCATTCATCTTCATCTGCAAGTAATAAAAGTTCGAGATACTTTTCACGTTCGGATGGTGAAAGTTCTTGTCTTTTTATTAGCGCTATTATGTATGCCTCCAATCCCCTAATAAAAAAAAGAGGGCGAACGAATCGCCCTCGGATAATACATTATTGATTAAGTAATGCCTTTACACGAGCTACAACGTTTTCAACCGTAAAGCCGTATTCTTTCATGATTGTTGATCCAGGGGCAGATGCTCCAAAACGATCAATAGCTAAAATATCACCTTCGTCACCAACGTAGCGTTCCCAACCAAGAGATGCTGCCATTTCGATCGCAAGACGCTTTTTCACTTCTTTCGGTAAAACGGATTGTTTGTATTCTGCCGATTGTGCTTCAAAACGATCCCAAGAAGGCATACTTACCACCGCTACCTCAATACCTTCTTCACGTAAAACTTTTTGAGCTTCCACGGCTAAGCTTACTTCTGAACCAGATGCTAGAAGTAAGGCATCCGCTGTTTCTTTCGCAGCTGGTGAAATTACATATGCTCCTTTTTCCACCCCTTCTTGTGCACGTTCAGCTGTACCTTCAAGCGTTGGTAAGTTTTGGCGTGTTAACACAAGCGCGGTAGGAGTGGACTTGGAAGTGACGGCTAAACGCCATGCCGCTGCTGTTTCATTGGCATCTGCAGGACGAATAACAGACAAGTTTGGCATCGCCCGTAATGATGGAAGCTGTTCAATCGGCTCGTGAGTCGGACCATCTTCCCCAACAGCGATACTATCATGCGTAAATACATACGTCACAGGAAGTCCCATAAGCGCAGCTAAACGGATCGCTGGACGCAAGTAATCAGAGAAAACGAAGAACGTACCTCCGTAGACATGTAATCCACCATGTAACGCCATCCCGTTCATGGCTGCCCCCATCGCAAATTCACGCACACCAAACCAAATGTTACGACCTTCATAGGAGCCTGGTAAGAAATCTTTATCTCCTTTAATCGTCGTTTTATTGGATCCCGCTAAGTCTGCCGATCCACCGATGAATGAAGGTAGATTTTTCGCAATCGCATTTAACACTTCTCCAGAAGAAGCACGACTTGCTAAACTTGTTCCAACCTCGTAAACTGGAATGTCTTTATCCCATCCTTCTGGTAATTCACCTTTTATCGCTTTTTCTAATTGTTCTCCAAGTTCAGGGAAAGCCTTTTTATATTCAGCAAACATTGCTTTCCATTCTTTTTCTTTTTCAGAACCAGGAATGACCACTTTTTCTTCAAAGCGAGCATAAACTTCTTCAGGTACATAAAAATCTTCTTCGAATGTCCATTTATACGCTTCTTTCGTTAATTTTAGTTCGTCTGCACCTAATGGAGCGCCGTGTACATCAGACGTACCAGCTTTATTTGGTGAACCGTATCCAATGACCGTTTTGACCTCAATCATTGTTGGGCGTGTTTGATCAGCTTTCGCTTCTTCAATGGCTTTGGCTAACGCGTTTAGATCATTGCCATCTTCTACACGAATATATTGCCATCCGTATGCTAAGAAGCGATCTTTCACACTTTCAGAGAAAGACTTATGAAGTTCTCCATCTAATGAGATATCGTTTGAATCGTAAAGAACGATCAATTTTCCAAGTTTTAAGTGACCTGCTAAAGATGCTGCTTCTTGAGAAACTCCTTCCATTAAATCCCCGTCACCGCAAATGGTGTATGTATAGTGGTCAATTACAGGGAAGTTTTCTTTGTTATAAACACTTGCTAAATGGCGCTCCGCCATTGCCATACCGACAGCCATAGCAATACCTTGTCCAAGTGGACCAGTCGTTGCTTCAACTCCTGGAGTATGACCGAATTCTGGATGCCCTGGTGTTTTTGAACCCCATTGACGGAAGTTTTTCAAGTCATCCATTGTTACATCATATCCAGATAGATGAAGCAAACTGTATAATAGCATCGAGCCATGACCAGCAGATAGGACAAATCGGTCGCGGTTAAACCATTGAGGGTTTTTTGGGTTATGATTCATAAAACG
Organism: Bacillus sp. (in: firmicutes); assembly: GCA_017656295.1. Classification (NCBI taxonomy): domain Bacteria; kingdom Bacillati; phylum Bacillota; class Bacilli; order Caryophanales; family Bacillaceae; genus Bacillus; species Bacillus sp. (in: firmicutes). Next base: position 112,439 of record JACDOC010000004.1, read on the forward strand.
CGTCCATAGCGTATATGCCATTGGTGCTGCCCCCATAGGCATACCTGGATGTCCAGAATTTGCTTTTTCAATCGCATCAATCGATAACGTACGAATCGTATTAATCGCGAGTTGATCCGTTTTATCAAACATGATATACATCCTTTCTATAATAACCTTACTCTATAATATTAATCCCCTTTTCAACGGAAAACAACCGAAAAGAATAAGAAATCAGACGTCTTACCAATATAAACGTTAGCTTTAGACTATTGATCAATAAAAATTAGCTTAAATTCGTTCAAACTCTAATAAAAGTAAGAAAGCTCGAACCATTTTTTTCTGTTCGAGCTTGTTGGAAAATTAATGATATTTTTTCTTCAATTGAATGTCACGAAGTTTCTTCGGAGTCACTTCATCCCCATTTGGATCGAAAATGCGTACATTTTCAATCGTTTTTTTCATGGATTGACGGAAAGCTTGTAAATATTCTCCACGAAGGCGACTTTGTTCCTTCGCTTCCTCCTCGGTCAAGCCGACTGATTTTGCTTTTTTGGCAAGTTCATTAATTCGAGCGATTTTCTCTTTTGAAAGCATTGTTTTGCCCCTTTTCCTTTCTAGACTATCGTCATCTTACAAAAATCATCGCTATTTGACAAGTGTTTAGCTTTCCTGAAATGATTTTATATACTCTTGATAACGACGATGAACAGTCGCTTTCGATACATCATAGCCAAATCCCCGTAGTGTTGCAGCAATTTCCTCAAATGTAAGGTCATTTTGCCTGAGACGAACAATTTCCTGAATCGGAAGTTCCTTCTTATCTCTTCCTCCAGATGAATGACGCGGTAAATTTTTTTCCGGTCGATACCCGCGTTCAACGGCTCGTTTCATTCCCCGTTTAATTTTTAAATTATGTATTTTTCGCTGGTATTCTTCCACCATACTTACTATTTGTAGAACCATGGAGTCTGATTCCGATAATTGGAGCTCACCTTGATGGGACATACTGTAAACTTTAACGCCTTCTTTCATAATGACATGAAGAAGAGCAATTTTCGCATTCCCTCTTCCTAAGCGTGTTTCATCCTGAATAAGAATGGCATCAATGGAACCTTCTTTGATTCGATCGAGAAGCTCCATCATTCCAGGGCGGTCAAGCTCATAGCCGCTTGCTTGATCTTTAATGACAGCTTTAATGTGAAATCCGTACTTATCTGCTAACTGTCGTAATTCTTCTTCTTGCCGTTCGAGTGAGGTTTCTTGGGTGTCTTTCGTTGTACTGACTCGGCAATAAAGAATCGCGTTCATAAGCATCTCCTTGTCTATTGAGTAGAATCATAGGCAAATTGGTGATGGGATGAGTCAATTGTTGCTTTTACCGGGATGACTAACGTATTTCCTGCATGAATGACAGATGAAGTTTTCAATTCATTTTTTTGTTGAACCCATTGAATAAACTGCGTTTTGGTCATGTGATGCTGTTCGGCATATTGTTCCGCAAGAGACCATAGCGTATCTCCTTCGTTCACAACAATTATCATAAACGATTCATCTTTGTCTTCGGTCATAAATAGCATCGTTATTCCAAAAATCATCGAAACGATGAATAGAATCATAACATAAGAATATTTCTTCCACAACAGGTTGATCATTCATGATCCCTCCAACCGAATGTTTGTTCGATTTGATTATAGTACGAACATCCGTTTGGTGTCAACAAAAAACTCGAACTTATGTTTGTATTTGTTGGAAAGACATGCTATAATATTACCAACAGAAGTGAGATCGAGGTGCGTAACGATGAAAAAATTAACGAAGCGACAACAAGATATTTTAGAGTTTATTAAAGAAGAAGTTCGGAAAAAAGGATACCCACCTTCCGTTCGCGAAATCGGTGAAGCTGTCGGTTTGGCCTCAAGTTCAACCGTTCATGGCCATTTAGCTCGCTTAGAGAGCAAAGGTCTCATCCGCCGGGATCCGACGAAGCCTCGTGCAATAGAAATTCTCGACTTAGAGGAAGATCAAATTCCAAAACAGAACGTAGTCAATGTCCCTATTGTCGGTAAAGTAACCGCTGGACAACCGATTACGGCCATTGAAAATGTGGAGGAATACTTTCCACTTCCAGAACGGCTGGCTCCAGCTGATGAGCAAGTGTTTATGCTGGAAGTTATGGGAGATAGTATGATTGACGCTGGAATATTAGACGGCGATTACGTTATTGTCCGTCAGCAAAAGACAGCGAATAACGGAGATATTGTGGTAGCAATGACCGAAGATAATGAAGCAACAGTTAAACGATTCTTTAAAGAAAAAGATATGATTCGCCTTCAACCAGAAAACCCAACATTAGAACCGATTTTTTTACGAAATGTAACGATTTTAGGAAAAGTGATTGGTGTATACCGTCAAATTCATTAATTAATATGGCAAGTTCTTCTAACCGAAGAACTTGCTTTATTTATGTGATATTTCATTTTCTATAACTGACTGGATCAATTTTGTAGTTCATGGACTTACAAACCATTAAACGTCACATTTTGTAAAGGGATGTTTTATTTCATTGTTGATTTTTAGCACAGTTGTTCACACGGCGGCGACTCCAGCGGGGACAAAAAGCCAGGCAAGACCCAAACTTGAGCGTAGCGAGGGAAGCATCTTGCGGCTTTCCCGCGGAAAGCGTCCGCCACAAGCGTAACGTATAAAAATCAACAGTATCGTTTAACAGACATCAATATATGAACATTTGCTAGTTGCGTAAGTAAATATACACCCGGCCCATACCCGATACAAATTGAGCGGAATAAGAATCAATTTAATCTTTCATTTATGCCTGTCGATAATAGATCGAGTCCAAGATCGGCCGATAGCCGATTTCTTGATAAATATGGTTGGAAGTAGGGTTTGCTAAATCGGTATAAAGCGACGTACTTTTATAGCCCTGGTTGAGTAAGTGCTGTGATAAATGAGCAACACATGCGGTCGCGTAACCTTTTTTTCGTTCTTCCTTCGGCGTGAATACCAAATTGATGGTTACATTTGTTTTCGTCGGCCGGGTCCAACAAGCCATTGATACCGGTTGGCTATTAACTTCCCAAACAAAAACTCGTTCTTCTTTCATCAATTTGGTTGCTTCTTTCTTTGCCTCTTCAAACGTGATTACTTCTCCTATCTCTTCACAAAATTCATGAATCCAACGGCAGATGATTGGAGTATCTTTTTCTACGGCTTTTCGAAATAACCCGTTTACTTTCGGAAGGGGTGCGACTTCCGTTAATTGATAAATCCGTTGCCTCATTCGGACCTCGTACGTTACTTTTGCCAATCGTTCATATGCCTTAACGAGGGAATGAATGGTCTCTACTTCTCCTATCAATCCTGGCACTTGAATTTTTTGCTGATATAACCAAAGAGCAATGGCTTCTAAATCCTGTTCATCTAATGCAGAAAATGTCGCTACAATGATTTGTGCTGGGTTCGTTTGTAAAAACCCCATGACGACTCGATTCTCTTTTTCTACTAGTCCCATAAATATTGGAGAGTTGGTTTCATTTATTTTTAACAAAACGCCGTAAAATAAATTGTGCGCCGCTTCGTTTTTTAGAAGCAATGGTTCCAGTTGTCTACGAAATAAATGTACTGAGTGATACTGTTTCCCCTGCATGTCCATCCCCTCATTCAATCATTTTTGGAATTTTTTAAAATTTTACCATCTGCTCTCCTAGTTATTCAATAAAAGAAAAACTGACCCACGAAGAAGAGTCAGTGAATGATGCTTGACATACAGTTCATGAATTGTTTGATTGTAAATATTCATCAAACCTATCTATAATCATTAGAAATCTTTCTGCTTCTCGGAACACATGGTCTGCCAACAGTGGAGGAATATTGCTTTTTATTTTACACTCTTCAATTAGCTCTTTCGCCGCTTTTTTAAAATTCCGGAGCGAAGCCACCGACACTCGATTTTGATCAAGAAATTGGGTTAAAATTGGTTTGGTTTCTGATTGTGGTCGCATGGAATCTAAATCGATGGCTTGATAGAGCAATTGATCAAAATCATGGCTAAATTCTCTCGCTTGCTCGACGAGTTTTCTTTCCGAAGGATCGAGCAAATGACCAATAAATTTCGCGTGATCAGCCATTACTTTTAAGAAAAAGACGTTTTCTTTAATGACAGACGCGGGAGTTGGTGTGAGCTTTCCTTCATTTAATTCTTTTAGTCGATTAGCAAAATAGGCTGCCTCTCGACTAGTGTGATCAATTAATAAAGCGTAGTTATTGGACCGAATTTTACATTGTAACGTTAGCTCCAACACTTTTCGTTTGAACGCCCAAATTTGAACTGCCGCTTCATACACGTGTCGATTAAATTGAGCGATTTGTTGTGGATCGGTCGATACTGAAAACCGTTCCAGTTGCTCTTCAATTCGTTCAAATTTCGGAATAAAACTTCTCGCCTCTTCAATTAATTCAGTATCATCGTAATGAAATCCTAAACTTAAAAACAACGCATGTTCTTTCATAATGCGCGACCAAAAACGAATTTCATCAAGCGACCTTGAAACAAACGCCTCTTGCAATAAAACCACCCCTTCGTTCGTTTATCCTCTATCATCTTATTCTTTAAAAAACCGATTCATGTATTGGTGGCGTTCTTACAGGATCTAATTTCAAAAAGATAGATAATAAGAAAATGAGCTATAATTGTTCATGTTTACATAATATTATTATTGTGAATTTGAATAAATAAACGTATCGTTGTTGCTCATTAATCGATAAAATTTCCCACAAACAAATCGTTTTTTCTCATAAAACGAAAATCTTTTCCCATAAATAAAACTTTTTTTCTCATAAATTGCAAATTTTTTCCCATAACGAGTCATTTGTATTCATAATCCATAATTTTTTCCATAACGAGTCTTTGGTGCTCATTTCTAACATCATGTGTCATTTGTGCTCATAATCCAACAAATTTTCCAATAAACCTGTCATTTTTGCTCATAAATTCAATTTACTTTCCCATAAATGTGTTATTAGTGCTCATAATTCATAATTTTTTCCCATAAAACTGGCATTAGTGCTCATAAATCTAAATTTTTCCCATAAACCTGTTAATTTTGCTCATAAATTCAACATACTTTCCCACAAACGTGGTATCGGTGCTCATAAAATTAGAAATTTTCTCATAAACAAATGATTTTCCTCATACCCAAAACTTAAAATATTTGATTTAGTAAATTCTATATTCTCACCGCAACCGACTAAAAAGTGATTAATTTAAACTTGTAGTTTATACTTTTCTACCTCAATCTCCGCTTCCTTCATTTTGTCCTCCCCCATTTTTTCAATCACGTCTTTTTTTGTGTAAGGAAGCTATCAAACTGAACGTATTGATTCATTTTGTAGGTCATGGCATATTCGATCTCCAGCCAGGTTGAAATGTCTGCCTCGTTATGTTGCAGCTGGACTTCTAGTTTATCCAAGGCATTGGCGACTTTCGCTTCATACGTTTCTTTATGTTCAAACTCCATCCATAAGCGATATAGCTCTTCACCCAGTTCATACAGGAGTGAATGTTTAATGTTATGTATAGCTTCCAATTCTCTTTTTCTCTTTTCGTTCTTGATTATTAATTGTGTCGAAAGCAGGAATATCGCCAGCCTCCGCTTCCACTAGGTCATGGATAATAATCATCTTTAATCATTTTTCGAGATTCACTTTTTGTTCTAAAAACGGTTCGACTAATATTGCCATGAGTGACACTCTCCACGTATGCTCAGCAACGCTTTCCTGTCTTCCATTGGATAGCCAACTGTGGCGTAATTCCATTTTTAATTTTTCAGAGAGTTTGAGTATGTTCATTATTTTATCGATTTTTTTTCAATCATTAAACGTCCTCCATATATAGTTAAAAGTATTTCATTGTAAATTAACGTTTTGTTTTTGACTAGTATGTTATTTACATATTATTTTTATCGTAAATCCGAAGAAATGCTATTTTTTTAGATTTCTATTCAAATAGAGATAATTTCCTCCATAACAATCAGGACCCTCACATAGGTCCCAGTGTTTACTCGTTTCCTTTTTCTAATTGTTGAAAATCGTTGTTCCACCTTTTTAATGTTTTAGATGAATTACCTCATTCTAAAAATTTCATCAGTTCTTGAATCTTGTGTTGAGCTTCTCGTTCACCTGCGTCAATGCACTCTCGGATTTTGCTTGTGTCAAACGCTAAAATGTGCCCAACTTCTGGACGAAAAACCACATCCGCATACTTAAGATTGGCACGGCGCTGCCTTGTCATCATAATGGTGAACGAACGATAAACCACCTCAAAAAGATTACGTGGCTCCTGTTCTTCATGTTCTCTTTCGACATCCACAGCAATAACTACATCCATCTCTTCTTCCCGAAGCAAATCAGCTGGAAGGTTATTCAAAACACCCCCATCCACCAACACTTTGTCTTGATAATGAACTGGAGAGAAAATACCTGGTACCGATGTGGTGGCTCGAATGGCTAAACTAAGACTTCCTTCGTCAAAAACAAAAACTTTTCCTTTTATTATATCTACTGTAACCGCCCGAAAAGGAATCTTTAGATTCTCGATTTTAATATCCCCAAGTCCTTTTTGTTCTAAAAAATGGATAAGCATGGCGTATATTTTATTTCCTGCTATGAGCCCACGTTTCCGAATTCCGAGATCCATGAATCGATAGGATGGAGTGCTCAGGATAAATTCTTCAATTTCTTCAATGTCAATACCAGCGGCGACTAAGCCTCCAATTGCACCTCCCATGCTGGTGCCTGCAATAAAATCAATCGGTATTTCGTACTTTTTTAAAACTTTTATTACACCAATGTGGGCTAATCCGCGGACCGCTCCACCGCCTAAAGCTATGCCTACTTTCATATCTATTCTGTCCTTCCTTCACAGAATTAGTTTACACACTAAATCAGTTCATGTTTTCATTTAATAATCCTCTCCCACCTATACCTCTTTAAAGTGAGGAGACTAATGGTAAAAATATTATAATATGTTACTGAATAATTTTGTGTAGGTAAAAGACTCTACAGAACAAAAGCTAAACACGGGTAACAACAAAGAGTGCCATTCTTTCTTTAACATTCCCCAACAACTGAACAATCATTTTTTTACTATATACTTATGCAGCTTTGGTATTAGATGTTTATTCAAACGTTGCAATACCATATTTCGATCATCACACAAAAAATAACTGTCGTTCATATGGTGCAAGAATAAGAAATGATTATTCTTTTCCGCAAAACAAAAATCCCCCAACGCGTTTGCGCTGAGGGATTTTGTCATTAATACATTTGCATATATTGTTCGCGTTCCCATGGATGCACTTGTGTGCGGAACATATCCCACTCGATTTCTTTCGCTTCTACGAAATGTTCGAAAATGTGTTTACCAAGTGCGGATACCATGACTTCGTCTTGTTTTAATAGTTCAAGCGCTTCGAAAAGGGTTGCTGGTAAATCAACGATTCCTGCTTCAATGCGCTCTTCTTTTGTCATGACATAAATGTTTCGATCAACAGGTGCTGGAGGTGTCAGTTTGTTTTTAATTCCGTCAAGACCAGCTTTTAATAGAACAGCCATCGCTAAGTATGGGTTGGCGGATGGGTCGACACTACGAACTTCGATACGAGTACTCATACCGCGAGAAGCTGGAATACGGATGAGTGGACTGCGGTTTTGGGCAGACCAAGCGACATAACATGGTGCTTCGTATCCTGGAACGAGACGTTTATATGAGTTTACTGTTGGATTTGTTACTGCAGTAAAGTTTGGCGCATGTTTAATGACACCAGCCATAAATTGGTACGCCGTTTCGCTCAATTGTAGTTTTCCGTTTGGATCAAAGAACACATTTTCCCCGTCACGGAATAAAGAAACATTAGAGTGCATACCTGAACCGTTCACACCGAATAGTGGCTTCGGCATAAATGTTGCATGAAGTCCGTGTTTACGAGCAATCGTTTTTACGACTAGTTTGAACGTTTGAATGTTGTCACAAGCTGTTACAACGTCGGCATATTTAAAATCAATTTCGTGCTGACCTGGAGCAACTTCGTGGTGAGATGCCTCGATTTCAAAGCCCATTTCTTCAAGCTCTAACACGATGTCACGCCGACAGTTTTCCCCTAAGTCCGTTGGTGCTAAGTCGAAATAGCCACCTTTGTCGTTCAATTCTAAAGTTGGTTCACCTTTTTCATCAAGCTTAAATAAGAAAAATTCTGGTTCTGGCCCTAAGTTAAAATCAGAGAAACCTAGGTCTCGCATTTCTTGCACAATACGTTTTAAGTTGTTACGAGGGTCCCCTTCAAACGGTGTACCGTCTGCATTGTAAATGTCACAGATAAGGCGGGCAACTTTTCCTTTTTCAGCTGTCCAAGGAAACACAACCCACGTATCTAAATCTGGATACAAGTACATATCAGACTCTTCGATACGAACGAACCCTTCAATAGAAGACCCGTCAAACATCATTTTGTTGTCTAATGCTTTGTCTAATTGGCTAATTGGAATTTCTACGTTTTTAATTGTTCCTAAAATGTCCGTAAACTGGAGGCGAATAAATTTAACATTTTGCTCTTTGGCCATGCGTTTAATATCTTCTTTTGTGTACTTACCCATGGAAAAAATTCCTCCCTTAAAAGATGTCTTTTTTTATTAATGGAAAAAGCGAGACATATCACCTTGACGTAAAGACGTTCGGTTGAAACGTCCCACTTCATATAACTCGGTTCGTAGCAATTTTCGCAACTCATCTTCGGATAGTTCACGGCGTACTTTTTCTTTTGCCGCTCCTTCATTTTCTTTTACCTCATCTTTAACAGCAAAAACTTTTTTAATCCCCGCCATGTTAATTCCTTGGTCTATCATGTCTTTAATTTCTAATAAGCGATCAATGTCGTTAAGTGAAAAGAGCCGGCGATTTCCTTCGGTTCGTGCAGGAGAAATGAGTCCATGTTCTTCATAATATCGAATTTGGCGGGCAGATAAATCCGTTAGTTTCATTACAACACCAATTGAGAATAACGGCATGGAGCGTCGAATATTTTTTTCACTCATTTCTTATCCCCCTTTCATGGAAAATCACCACTTAACGATTGCTTAATTAATGCCATTATATGCAATGTAATATTTTTTGTCAATATGATGTTAGGTTTTCTTACATGAAAATTTTTATCTAACCATCATTCAAATGAAAAAAGCTGACTAATCCTAAACGAATCAGTCAGCTTTTTCCCCTCAGACTTCTATTAATGACTTTTCAATTAATCGGTTTAAGGCCGAGCAAACAGCTATTTTCACATGCGCGTACGTAAGCCCACCTTGGACATAAGCGACATACGGCGGACGAATCGGACCGTCAGCAGATAATTCAATGCTAGCTCCTTGAATAAACGTTCCTGCAGCCATGATGACATCGTCTTCATATCCTGGCATGTAGCTTGGATATGGGGTGACGTGCGAATTTACGGGTGATGCATATTGAATCGCTTGGCAAAATTCAACCATTTTATCCCGGTCATCAAATTGAACGGATTGAATTAAGTCTGTTCGTTTCGCATCCCAAGAAGGATGAGTATTCATTCCGACTTTCTCTAACATCGCGGACGTAAACACGGCTCCTTTTAATGCTTCCCCGACAACGTGTGGGGCTAAGAAAAAGCCTTGATACATTTCAAGTAGGCTATATAACGACGCTCCCGCTTCGGCTCCGATACCAGGTGATGTCATTCGATAAGCGCAAGCCTCGACCCATTCTTTTTTTCCAACGATATATCCACCTGTTTTCGCTAAGCCGCCGCCTGGATTTTTAATTAATGATCCGGCCATTAAGTCCGCTCCAACATGACATGGCTCTTTATCTTCTACGAATTCTCCGTAGCAATTATCCACAAACACGACCATGTCCGGTTTAATCGATTTGACAAACCGAATCATTTCGCCAATTTCATCGACGGTAAACGACGGACGATTGGCATATCCTTTCGACCGTTGAATTCCGATCATTTTCGTTTTAGAAGAGATGGCTTGTTTTACACCGTCCCAATCGATTGATCCGTCTGGTAATAAGGATACGGTTTGATAATCAATACCAAATTCTTTTAAGGAACCAACCCCGCTTCCACGAATTCCGACAATTTCTTCAAGCGTGTCATACGGTTTTCCGGTAATATAAATTAGTTCATCCCCCGGTCGTAATACCCCAAACAAGGCGATCGAAATGGCATGAGTACCGGAAATAATTTGCGGACGGACAAGCGCCGCTTCGCCCCCGAAAACGTCCGCGTAGATTTTTTCCAACGTGTCCCGGCCGTGGTCATCATATCCATAGCCAGTCGACGGAATAAAATGAGAATCGCTCACTTGATGGGCTTGAAAACTTTTCAAGACGCGGAATTGGTTATATTCCACACGCCGACGAATCTCTTCATGAATCGGAGCAATATGTTGCTCCACTTCTTGGACCAGTTTTTGTAGTTCTTTTCCATAGGTGAGAAATTCGAACATGCTTGTACTCCTTATCTATCTTTATCTTGTATTGGAAAAACCTGAACAGCGATACATTTGCGTTCCTTCATCAAATGTACATTCGGTTAAGATCGTCTCTTGTTTTAAGCGTGACAATGTTTTTCCATCCCCAGCAGGAACATAACGCACATATGGTTCCATTTGTTTGATCATTTCTTCTTCGATTCGTTCTTTTAATCGTTCACGGTCATCTTTTCGTAAGGCACTGATTTGAATCGAGTCAAATTTCGGGGACGGAACAAAGTCCGGATGTACCGAATCCATTTTATTGTACACAATTAGCTGTGGCAAGTGATTCATTTCAAGTTCCGTTAATAATTGATGTACCGTTTGTTCGTGTTGTTCGTAATCTGGATTTGAAGCATCGACGACATGCAGTAGTAAATCCGCCTCTTTCACTTCTTCTAGCGTCGAGCGGAACGCAGCAATTAACGTCGTCGGTAAGTCTTGAATAAACCCTACCGTATCTGTTACAAGGGTCGTAAATCCACTTTTTAACGTCATTTTTCTCGTTAACGGGTCGAGTGTGGCAAATAATAAGTTTTGTTCAAATGCATCCGCATCAGTTAAACGGTTAAATAATGTCGATTTTCCAGCATTTGTATATCCAATTAGCGCAATTTGAAACGTACGATTCTTTTTCCGGCGCTCCCGATACCGATCACGATGGTTTACTATAACTGCTAGTTGCTTTTTAATATCATCAATGCGTCTTCGAATATGACGGCGGTCCGTTTCGAGCTTCGTTTCCCCTGGTCCACGTGTCCCAATGCCTCCTCCTAGACGAGAAAGCGCCGTTCCTTGTCCCGTGAGTCGAGGGAGCAGATATTGCAATTGGGCTAATTCTACTTGCAGCTTCCCCTCCTTTGATCGCGCTCGTTGGGCAAAAATGTCTAAAATCAGCTGCGTACGGTCAATAATACGCGCATTAATGACCGAAGATAAATTTCGAAGTTGGCTTGGGGACAATTCATCATTAAAAATGACGACATCTGGCTGCAGTTCCTCCACCAACACTTGCAATTCTTCGACTTTCCCTTTTCCGATGTATGTTGACGGATGAATTTTCTCCCGTTTTTGAACGACTTTTAGCAACACTTCTCCTTGCGCGGTGTGCGTTAAGGAAGCCAATTCTTCCATCGAATAATGGAAGCGGAGGTCATCTTGGTCGATTTGACATCCAACAAGAATCGCTTTTTCTTTTATATTTTCCAACGATCATCCTTCTTTCTAATTTAATCTGATTTCCATTGTATACGAAAAAATGAATCAATGGAAATATCATTTTACACACGAGTTTTCCGAAAATAGAAACAATTACTATTTTCTATCATTTATGTTGCATTCCCCCTTTCCTGTCCTTACAATCAGATTGGTTGAAGTTTTGTCAGGACAAAAAGGAGTATGTGTGCCGATGACTTGGGAAGTGCTAAGCATTATTGGGACCATTGCGTTTGCGGTTTCTGGAGCGATTGTCGCTATGGAAGAAGAATATGATATTTTAGGAGTTTATATATTAGGAATTGTTACAGCCTTTGGTGGTGGAGCGATTCGAAATTTATTAATCGGTGTTCCGATTTCTGCGTTATGGGAACAAGGAATGCTGTTTCAAATCGCTCTATTATCCATTACAGCGGTATTTTTATTCCCCAACAACTTATTAAAACATTGGCGCCGCTGGGGGAACTTTTTTGATGCGATTGGGTTATCGGCCTTCGCCATCCAAGGAGCCCTATATGCAACCGAAATGAATCACCCTATAAGCGCGGTCATTGTTGCGGCTGTATTAACCGGTAGTGGTGGAGGAATTGTTCGCGACGTGTTAGCTGGTCGAAAGCCATTAGTATTGCGGGATGAAATTTATGCAGTCTGGGCCATTTTAGCAGGGGCATGTGTTGGTTTAGGCATAGCCTCCTCCACGCTTGAGTTATTGGTGCTTTTCGTTATCACGACTGTTTTACGGATTTTATCTTATACGTTTAAATGGCGCCTTCCGAATCGCAGTTTAAGGTCGAATCAATAAAATAACCAAAATGGTACTTAGGAGAACACAAAACGGTGTGTTCTCCTTTTTATTTTGGAATACTTTGATAAAAATCTGTTAATACAAAGCTACCAATTAAATAATATATGTTAATATAATCTAAAAATTGATTGGGTGGTTGATAATGGAAATTAGGAAATTAACTCCTGCAGATGCTGAGATGTATTGGGAATTACGACTCGAAGCCTTGCAACAAAATCCAGAAGCTTTTTTAACAACGTACGAAGAAGCGATCAAAAAGAAAAATCCGATCGAACAAGTCTCGAAACGATTTGCGACAAAAGGAACATACAACTTTGGTGCTTTTATCAATAACGAGCTCATCGGAGTGGTGACGTTAGTGCAAGAACAACATGCCAAAATTCAGCATCGGGCCAACATTTTTGCTATGACACCGAAAATGCGAGGGCTTGGTGTCGGGAAAGCTTTGCTTACAGAAGCGATTAATCAAGCGAGACGTATACCGGAAATTGAAAAAATTAATTTATCCGTTGTCGCAAGCAACGAACCGGCAAAACGTCTGTATCAACAACTTGGTTTTGAAGTATATGGAACAGAAAAAAAGGCACTTAAAATAAATCATACGTATTACGATGAGGAGCATATGGTGTTGTTTTTAACATAGGCGTGTTAAACGATACTGTTGATAGATATACATTACGCTTGTGGCGGACGCTTTCCGCGGGCAAGGTGCAAGATGCTTCCCTCGCAACGCTCAAATAAGGGTCTTGCCTGGCTTCTTGTCCCCGCTGGAGTCCGCCGCCGTGTGAACAACTTCAACTTGCTAAAAATCAACATTGAAACATAACATAGCCCTTAAAAACTTATAAACAACGCATATTCTTTCATAATACGTAACCAAAACGAATTTCATCTAGCGACCTTGAATCAAACGCCTCTTGCAATGAAGCCACCCCTTCATAAGTTCTCCTATCATCTATTCTCTATAATAACGATTCATGTATCGGTGGCTTTCTTACTCAAAAAGATAGTTAATTAGAAAATGAACAAGAGTTCTTGTTTACATAACATTATTATTGTGAAATTGAATGAAATAGACGTATTTTTTTGCTCATTAATCAATAGAATTTTCCATAAGCAAATCGTTTTTTCTCATAAAACGAAAATCTTTTCCCATAAATTAATCTTTTTTTCTCATAAACTGAAAATTTTTTCCATAACGAGGCATTTGTGTTCATAAATTCAATTTACTTTCCAAATAAATGTGTTAAAACATGATCGTGTCCATTCACATCCCCCTACTTATTTTTTTTCTACATTACTACACTCCTAAGTTTGAATAAACTCCACAATAATATTAACACATTTTTCCATAAAACCTTTAAAAATGATCCTTTTTTTTCAACAGTATATTTCTCACTTAGTTATTTTTACAAAATAAAAAAGCTACCTTATTAAAAGGCAGCTATTTTTAAAAACTATTAGTTCCCCGCTCCGCGATATCGTTTCACTCCAGCATTCCACACGATAACCGATAACGCGAAAAAAGCAAGACCCATAAAAGGTGTTAAAAAGGCATAACTATACCATTCGGTCTTTTTCAAAAAGTACGCCGATGGGTACACACCGACAAAGGCAAACGGTAAAATCCACGTCAACACATAGCGAATGATTCGGTTATAAATGTTTACAGGATACCGGCCGTAGTTTCCGATATTGTACATCATCGGCATAATCGATGTGCGGGCATCGGACCAAAAGCCGATGGAAGCTAGCATGACAAAAATTCCTGCGTACACGAGTGTACCACCTAGGACAAAAAACATAAAAATAAACACATCGTACCAATGGAAGGATAAATCGAGTTGAACGGCTGCATACGCCATCACAATGAGACCCGTCACCGCTCCAAACAACGATTCGAGTTCCATTCGTTCCAGTACGATTTGAAATAAGCTATGGAGCGGTCGGGTTAATATGCGGTCAAATTCCCCTTTGACAATATACCGTTCATTAAAATCCCAAATATTAAAGAACGTTGCAAAGAGGGCAAACGGGACTAAGAAAAAGCCATAGATAAAAATAATTTCATCACGCGACCACCCGTTTAACAAATTCGTATGCCCGAACACGACAAGAATAAAGATTAAATTCGTTGCTTGGAACAACAAATCCGATAAAAATTCAATCACCATATCCGTTCGGTATTGCATTCGTGTTTTCATGTATTGACCCATATATTGAAAAAAGATCGAGACGTAATACATCTGCTCACCCCCCTTGAATCACCAGTTTATTTTTCGCTACTTTCCACATGAAATAAATTGGAAGTAAGAGAACGAAGGACCATGCCGCTTGTACGATCAAGGCTTCGGTTGCCGCTTCTCCAGTAAACCCTCCAGTAAAAATCATACTTGGGATGTAACTAATGGCTTGAAACGGTAACCATTGCATGACTTCTTGCGCCCAAATCGGGTAAAAGCTAATGGGTAAAATCAAACCGGAGAATAGATCAATAATGACGCGTTTGGCTCGAATCAATCCATCAATATGGAATAAGAAAAACGTCAGCATGCCTGTGATTAGGTTAATTTGTGTATTAATGATAAAACTGAATAAAATCGATAATGCAAACAGTCCCCACGTTGTTCCATCCGTTGAAAACGAAAGCGGGAATATGAAACTTACAATCACCATCCCTGGTAACGAAAATAAGAATAAGCGAAAAATTCCTTCACCTAATGCTTGCATCGTTTTCATTCCAAGGTAGGAATACGGTCGTATCAATTCGACGGCCACTTTTCCTTCTTTAATTTCCATCGCGATTTCTCGGTCGATATTATTAAAATAAAAGGCGCGTGCCATCCAAGCAACGGCGACATACGTCACCATTTGCGAAACGGAAAGGCCTTGAATTTCTCCTTGTCCACCATAGATTGCGGACCATAAAAAATAATAAGCACCGATATTAATGCTATAAATCAAAATTCCAGTATAATAATTCGTCCGATACGCTAACATCATTAAAAAGCGAATACGGATCATTTCTATATATTTAGCCATAATCCATCACCACGTTTAAACCGAATGGACGCCCAATTTATTTTCCTTGGTCGCGTCCCCTTTTTCATAAATGTTACGGATAATTTCTTCCGTCGATATTTCTTGAATACGCAAATCGATCAACTTTTCGTGCGATACGACTCGACTAATGACCTCTGATAATTCGTTTTCTTTCGTTGACACGTGCGCAATCCATACGTTTCCGCGCTCCCCTTTTACCCACTCTACGGAGAGTCCTTTAGTCAGTTCATGTAAACGAGATTCTAAGACTTCCTCGCTAAATTGGAATTCGATTTGTTTTCCTTCTCCCCACTGCTTTCGTAAATGGGAAAGCGAACCGTCATAGATGATTTGTCCTTCATCGAGCATAATGACGCGCTCACATAACGCTTCAATATCCGAAATATCATGAGTGGTTAATAGAATGGTAGTTTTGTATTTTTCATTCATCTCTTTTAAAAACTGGCGTATCTTTAATTTGACCAAAACGTCTAAACCGATCGTTGGTTCGTCTAAAAAGAGGAGTGGCGGATTATGAATGAGCGCGGCAGCTAATTCACAACGCATCCGTTGACCAAGGGATAATTTTCGCACAGGTTTGTCCAATAACGGACCAATATCTAACGTCTCAATGACGTGGTCCATATGTTCACGATAATCTTTGTCTGAGACTTGATACACTTTTTTTAACAACCGAAACGACTCTTGAACAGCAATGTCCCACCAAAGTTGAGACCGTTGGCCAAAAACGACCCCAATCGTTCGCACAAATTTTTCCCGCTCTTTATGCGGATTCATTCCATTTACGAGCACTTTTCCCGATGTCGGTGTTAAAATTCCTGTCAACATTTTAATGGTTGTCGATTTCCCAGCTCCGTTTTCACCGATATAACCGACCATTTCTCCTTGCTTAACCGAAAATGATATATCATTGACCGCTCGAATCGTCTTATAATTTCGCGTAAACAAATCGCGAAAGGCACCTTTTAACCCAGAGCGGCTAGAATAACTTTTAAATTCTTTTCGCAAATTTTCAACTTCGATGACGTTCATGTTTTCCCCTCCAAGTTTGGAAATCACAACGAATAGTTTATAAAAAAATGAGGACCATGACAAACGGGTTGCATGGTCATTTTTTTAATATGAATGATCTGCTGATCAAGATTCGGGCAAGTGTTATTACTATAACGGAAAGTAAAATTGCCTAAACAGAAAGTAATTTTACTTGAACGAAAAATAATTTCATCATAATAGAAAGTTATTTTTTTAACGGAAAGTAATTTCATTTAAACGGAAAGTATTTTCTCCTGAACTGAAAGTAATTTCACATTAACGGAAAGTATTTTCTCCTGAACTGAAAGTAATTTCACATTAACGGAAAGTATTTTCTCCTGAACGGAAAGTAATCTACTACAGTAATATGTAAATTTCCATTACATAGCATATATTTCAGAACCAATTGGTATGAACATATGTAAAACCCGTCCCTTTTCATATAGGACGGGCCTTTATCTTTACATCATATCCTGTTTCTTCTTTAAACTCACGTATGACACACTGTTCGAATGTTTCGTGCTCCGGTTTTCCTTGTAACACCATAAACAATTGACCATTTTCATTGATACATACCCCTGCTGTCCCACGCCACATGTAAAACACTATCCTAAAGAGATTCATGGATTAAGAGTTTTGAGAAATCAAGGTAATAACTCCTTCGTACATTTCCTCAAGGGCGTTTTGTTCACTCATATATTCGTTTAAACGTACTCCCATGTCTTTTCGTGTGCCATCAGGAAGCAAAACAAATCCTTGAATATACGGTAAATGTTCATTTTTATATCCGTTTTCCAAAGTCGTTTGCTCTTCTAAAAAAATCGAATAGTGATACGGTGCAATTCCAATAAAAAAGATCGGTTTCGTAAGCTGCTGAAATTGGGATGCATAAGTCGGTTCCGACGCTTCTTCAAACCATTCTTCGGTCACGATCCAACCATCAACGTTCGTGTCGTTTGTTACCATCGTCTCTAGCGAATAAGTCTTCCATTCAATCAAATCATTTTCAATGGGCGGAATGGTACCGATGACACCAATCGTTAATGGACGTCCCTCATATTTCACATCCAATGCGGATGAGCAAGCAGTTAATAAAAAAACAATAAGAATGAATCCTATTTTTTTCAAAACCTCTCCCCCTATTCTTCCTCTGATGTAATTCCTTCTTATTTCTTCCATTTTATCATTAATCATCCAAGACAAGCATCAAAAAAATAAAAACGAACCCTTTAGCTTAAAGGATTCGTTTTCACATCGTGTTATTATTCGTGAGTATGGTAAAGCGCGCAACGGTTTGGACCGATTTCTAACTCTTGTTGTTCATCCAATGTGGCTTCGCGCTCTCCTCGGTTAATGGCCACGATGTCTTCAAAGTTTGGAGGTGTTTCGTTATTCGTTTGAGCCGCTACTAGTTCAACGAATTCTTCCTTTTCTTTATTTTGCATCATGTCATTTCTCTCACGAATACGACCGAGCGTATCTCCGATAAATCCTTTTTCATTAAGTTCATCATCAAGACTTGCATAATGCCCTGGTAAAACCATGACATCATCGGCAATTGCTGCTACTTTTTCATACACCGTATCGTATAAATCGTTCGCCCATTCTCTTGCTTTTCCTCCTAAGTCTGGTCGGCCTAACCCCCCGACAAAAATCGTATCACCTGAGAACAGCAACTGATCGTTCACAAAGAAAGATACACTGCCAGGGGTATGACCAGGTGTTTTCACTGCAAGCACTTGAAGCTTTACATTCTCAAACGTAATCTCCTCGTGCTGCTCCAGCGGTTCAAAGTCAAACACCGCTCCTTCACTTTTCATTAAATAGTACGTTGCCCCGGTTTGTTCGGCGAGTTTTTTCCCTCCAGAAATATGGTCAGCATGCAGATGGGAATCGACAATGTGCGTAATTTTTACCCCTTCTTCATCCGCTACTTGTTGATAAACATCAATAAAACGAGAAGGGTCAACGACTAATGCTTCGTTTCCAGAAATGACCATATAGGATAAACAGCCTTTTCCCACGCGGATAAATTGATACACTTTACTGTTCTCATCTTCATGTACGTTCACTTTGTACAATTCTTCACTCCATTTTTTCATTCCGCCTTGTAAAAAAGCGACATTTGTCATACCAGCTTCCGCTAACATTTCCGCAACCATTTTAGATGATCCTTCTTTTGCACAAACAACTAACACTTGCTCGTCTTTTGGCAAACGGTCTAAAATACCTTCCACCCCATCTAATAGCTCAAAATACGGAACATTAATGGAAGTAACTTGTTCTCCTTCAATTTTCCAATCGTTGTAATCACTCTCGTTTCGAACGTCTAAAATGAACATTTTTTCTTTATTCATAAGTCGTTTCGCTACTTCTGCTGCTGTAATCATTTGAATACTCATATAAAATTCCTCATTTTATTTTTACCCGTAGGGGTATTTTGGTTTAAAAAAATTTAATCTACTGGGCCATCCCAAGCTTGCATACCGCCTACCATGTTCGTTGCATTGAATCCATAAGATGTTAGTAATTGAACCGCCAGTCCGCTACGGTTCCCTGATCGACAAACAACAATGTACGGTATGTTTCGGTCAAGTTCATGCATTCGAAATTCCAATAAAGTTAATGGAATGTGCACGGCATTCGGGATTTTTCCTAGCTGAACTTCCTCTGCTTCCCGAACATCGATGATATGCAGTTGTTCGTTATTTAAAAGCTTTTCTTTTACTTCATTGGCTGAAATAGATTTCAATGTGTTTCCCCTCCAATTGATGGTTATTACAACCCTCAATTCATACTATATACCCCTTATGGTATTTTGTCAACGATCTAATCTTCTTTTCCTTTTTTCACGATAAAATTAAAAAAGGCATTGCTTTTCTTAACAATGCCTTGTTCAACTATAGCAGCCGTTAATTGAGTAACATTATCTTATTTTTTACCATGTCTGCCAATGAAGTATCCTATCAAACAAAATAAATAAGTTATGGCTATACTCAAATTAATGAGAAGAATATCTGAAGGTACTCCTAACAAATACCTCGTTCCATATAAGGGACCAGCAAAAACAAGAGCAGCGGGAATAAAGATGATGGCTAAATTAGCAAAGTAACCTAAAATACATAACAAAGCACCTATCATCCAATACAGAGTTGCAAATTTTATAAAATAACGTCTCTTTTTATTGCCCATAAAAAAACCGTATATGAACCATAAAATTATGAAAAGGATGGAAGCAATTGCTTGTGTTAAGATAAGCATTAAAGTTTATCAAACTAAAAGGCACAGAAGCTATTAAAACGAGTAATAAGCTTTTATACATATATTTCCCCTTTTCCAATCGAATCAGAGTCCATCACTACACGCGACTTCACTATCTCATACTCTAAACCGAACCCAATAATAATTTCCTGGCATTTTATTCTTCACCTAGTTTTTCTAATAATGCATCCCCTTCCTCGCTTACACGGACATAGGCGTATCGAGCGTTCTGCTGGATTTCAATACCGGTGCCTTCGGGGACAAAATACGATTCAATCCCGTAGATAACCGTGTCTCCGTACATTTTACCATTGATAAGGACATCCCCTTTTTGTGGGGCGTACCCCTCTTTTACCTCCCCGTTAATGGAGTAAAAGCCAGCGAATCGGTGAATGCCTTGAGCATCTTTACGTAATATTACTTTTACTTTTCCGCGAGCTTCCCATGTACCGACATCTGAAATTTCGTATCGAAGGCGAACGTAATCGCCTTGCAATAAGGAGCGCGGATCGATAGGAGCAAGCTCTAACTTTACCACGTCTCCATTTTGTAAATGATCTTCTTTTTCATACACAAGATAACCGATAAACAGTGTTTGAAGGACAACGATGGCTAAGAGAGATAAAGCTTTTTTTCGAAGCCAACTTGGCTGTTCCTTTATACGAGTTGCTCGTGTTTTTTCAAAAAGGGCTGTTCCAACTAGAAATACCATGCCTGTAATTAAGAAGCTCATCGATTTATCTAACAAATCCCAAGCGAATTCATAGTACTTTAATACAAGAAATAGCCACCAATATAGCCAGGTAATGAACATTACGCCTCGTTCATGTTTGTAAAAAATGAAACCGACAACGAGAAGGACAAAGGCAATGTTAGATAATACATACCACAAATCAAGTGTAAATAAATCCATACTCGTCAATGGCAGGAAAGCACTTAATCCGATCACAAGCGCCGCATTCCGTTCCACTTTTTTTATCAATGGTAGGAAATAAAAAACAGCATTTATCACAACAACGATGAAAAGCGCTAACCTCGGTTCGTCAGTCCAATCGAGAATGATCATCAAACTGTATAGCGATATCGCTATGTTCGTTAACACTCGTAACCCAGTTTCTAGTGATTTGACGTAAAAGAAAAGTAAGACCAACGTGAATATGAATAAAATCGTCATTGAAACTTCATTTGAAGTAATGGCAACCAAACCGAAACCGATGGCTGACAACGTGTTTCGAACGACCGAGTTCCACCTTTTAGCCAAAAAGGCCGGTAACACAAGGCCGAATACTGCTAGGAAAAATAACAGTTCAAAGGAAAAGTCGTTCGTCAACATGGTAATTAGCCCCATAATACTTGAGATACCAATCACTGAAGCTACAAAGGTGACAATCGCTTGAAACGCGAATAAAAATACGTGACCTTTTGTTTCGTCTTGAGCCATCGTTCGAAGATGCTTAATCAAATATACGCTCCCAATTACAATTAAGGCGACAACGAATAAGCCAGCAAGGAAAATTCCTTCATGATAATATTTGGCAACATAGCGAAAATATTGATTGATTAGAAAAACGCCTGCAAACAATCCGGTGATGAGAATGTACGAACGTTGTTTTTTGACACGAAAATAGTACAGAAAGCTACCGATTAAAAGGCCAGCATAGATGTAAGGCCACCACGCAAATTGTCGCTCATACAACCCCACTTGGTAAACAATAAACAACCAACCTTGCATACTACTGTACGCTAAATACGGAAGGATCCGTGACCGCGACAGAAGATAGATACCCCCATTGATGAAAGCAAAGGTAATTAATGTCCAAAAAGCTTCCCATTGTCCGCGCTCGATTGCATAGGACGAGGGAAAATAATAAAACCAAAACGATAGCTGTAACAAGAAGAGACTTAGTATGCGAAAAGGTTCGTAATGGGTAATCCAAGCAAGTAATGCACTT
This sequence comes from Bacillus sp. (in: firmicutes), assembly GCA_017656295.1. Taxonomy (NCBI): domain Bacteria; kingdom Bacillati; phylum Bacillota; class Bacilli; order Caryophanales; family Bacillaceae; genus Bacillus; species Bacillus sp. (in: firmicutes). Next base: position 134,330 of record JACDOC010000004.1, read on the forward strand.
GGAATGAGCCAAATGAAAAATAGCCAAAAGCTATCGGCATGCGAATTATAAATTTGTCCGATTAAGGCTAAGGTAATTCCAAAGGCAATGGTTGCTACAACAAACAGCCATTTGCTCAAAAAATCATGTCGCTTTAACATCAACGTTAAAATAGAACTTGCCACATAGAAAAGCAGCATCAAGCCAACGCTTAACAACACCTTCTCTAAACGATCAAACCCTTGCCAGTTAGAAGCGAAAAAATAAATAATCCCCGTGAGAATTAAAGAAATACCAAGCAAATACCCCGTCCGAATCCAACGTAAAGTCATCTTATCTCCTCCAACCTTTCCAATATTTACATGTATTATAACATATTTCAAATTGTCTCGGGTGTAAAATTTCACTTTTTGGGTAGATTTTTTAGGGGACAGTCCCGCGTTGCTTTAACGTGTTGAGGGACTGTCCCCACATCCTTTAACGCATTACTGTACCGCGGGACTGTCCCCCACTCCTTTAAAGCGCAAAAGAAAACACTTAGAATTCAGTTCTAAGTGTCGGTGAAGATGAGGTCGCTGCTTTTGATGGTCATGAGTTCGTTTTTGTGGTAGGTTTGGTCAAGTAGTAGACGCATGGCTTGGACGCGGATGGCTTTTTCGATGATGTTTCTAATGTATCTTCCGTTGGAGAAGTTGATTGGGTTAGAAGTACTTTTCATAAGGGCGAGGTGTTCGCGCAGTTTGCGTTCGGCATCTGGACTGAATACGTATTCTTTTTCCGTTAGCATGCGCCGTCCGATTTCCATTAATTGATCGATATTGTAATCGGGAAAATGAAACACTAACGGAAATCTTGATTGAAGACCTGGATTTAATGACAAAAAGTAATCCATTTCACGAGAGTATCCCGCCAGAATCAAAATAAAATCGTGCTGTTTGTCTTCCATATGTTTGACAAGGGTATCAATTGCTTCTTTTCCAAAATCTTTTTCCCCTCCCCGACCGAGAGAATACGCCTCATCAATAAATAAAATCCCGCCCATCGCTCTTCTGATTAAATCCCTCGTTTTTTGAGCTGTATGTCCAATATATTCCCCAACTAAATCTGCTCGTTCCGCTTCAATAAGATGTCCTTTCGACAAAACGTTCATCTTATGAAGCAATTTTCCAATCAGTCTTGCCACCGTCGTTTTCCCTGTGCCAGGATTTCCTTTAAACATCATATGCAGCGCTTGTTTTCCCGCCTTTAACCCGACTTCTTCCCGCTTTTTATTGACGTAAATCCAAGCATAAATCTCTTTAATCATTTTTTTCATTTCTTCTAATCCAACGAGTTGATTTAATTCGTCTTCAATTTCCCGTAATGGTTGATGTTCTTGTGGATACGAGGTTGGAACGATCGATTTTATTCCTTTGTTTTCCACCGGCCATCTTTTCTTTGAATTTAATACAATATTAATTTGTCCATTATTTTTCATACGCATCGGATGGTCCAAAGCGTTCACCTCACATTCAAAGACAGTATACGCTCTACTTCTGTTGAAGGTGACAATGGCCCATTTGCATCAATTCGACAACCTTTTACGTTTCGTCGCCATAAAAATCGTTACTATGACACCATTCACAAATTCAATGAGTATTTTTGATGCACATTGTCAAAAATTGCGCTTTCCCAAGAAATCGAACGCTTCTTATTAATTGTATGCGAGACGATTCTCAAATCATGAACAAAGAAATTTAGAAAAATTCGGAACAACTCACATTAATCCATGCATATCACCAAATTTTCTTCGTATAACCCCCTATCCCTATTGAAGGAACCGTTAAACAACACAAAAAAATCCCTCCACAACCATGGAGGGAACGCACAAATTAGATTGATTATTTTACATCATATCCTTGGTCTTCAATCGCTTCTTTTAATTGCTCTAAATGAACCTTTGTTTCATCAAACTCAACATCGACAGTTCCTTCTTCCAAATGAACCTCCACACGTTTTACGCCATCTAACTCTTGAAGCGCATTTGTTACGGCCATTTTGCAATGTCCACACGTCATTCCTTGAACTTGTAATGTCGTTGTCATAAAAATTCCTCCTTTATCGTTTCTAAAATGATATTTTCACGCGTTTCAATCGAAGCGCGTTGGTCACTACAGAAACAGAGCTAAACGCCATCGCCGCTCCTGCCACCCAAGGTTCCAATAGTCCAAAAGCAGCCACCGGGATGCCAATCGAATTGTAAAATAACGCCCAAAACAAGTTTTGACGGATATTTTTCATCGTTTTTCGGCTTAATTCAATCGCTTTCGGAATATGAGCTAAATCGCCTCCGACTAACGTCACGTCAGCTGTTTCGATGGCCACATCCGTACCTGTACCAATTGCCATACCAATATCAGCTTTCGCTAACGCAGGAGCATCGTTAATTCCATCTCCAACCATCGCTACGTATTTTCCTTTTTGTTGTAATTCCGATACGATCTTTGCTTTTTCTTCCGGAAGAACTTCTGCAAATACTTTGTCTACATTGACTTTTTTCCCGATGGCTTCTGCTGTCCGACGATTGTCTCCGGTTACCATATATACTTCCATACCCATTTCCTTTAATGCTACAATCGCTTTTTTCGAGCTATCTTTGATCGTATCAGCGACAGCGATAATTCCGACGATCTGATGCTCGATAGCCACCAGCATCGCGGTCTTTCCTTGTTGTTCCAAATGAAGTAAGTCATTTTCGTATGATGAAAAATTGACATTTCGTTCTTTCATAAGTTTCCGTGTACCTATAAGCACTTGTTTTCCTTCGATCGTTGCTTCAATACCATGCCCGGTAATGGCTGTAAATTGATCAACCGATCTCATTAAAGTTCCTTGCTTCTTTCCATATTTGACAATCGCGTGTGCTAACGGGTGTTCCGATACACTTTCAGCTGAAACCGCATATGATAGCATCCCTTTTTGAAACTCTAATACATCCGTTACTTCTGGTGTTCCTTTTGTCACCGTGCCTGTCTTGTCAAGTAAAACCGCATTGATTTTATGAGTTCCTTCGAGGAATTCACCGCCTTTAAATAGGATGCCGTGTTCCGCTCCTTTTCCTGTACCTACCATAATGGATGTTGGTGTCGCCAATCCAAGTGCACATGGACACGCGATAACAAGAACAGCAATCGCCACTTCAAGTGCTTTCGCAAAATCTCCCGGCGTCACTTCAAAATACCAAATAATAAACGTTACTAACGCAATGGAGACAACAATCGGGACAAATATTCCTGAAATGACATCAGCGAGTCGCTGAATCGGCGCTTTCGACCCTTGAGCCTCTTCTACGATTTTTATAATATTGGCAAGCGCCGTATCCTTTCCAACTTTTTCAGCACGAATCGTAAGAACCCCATTTTTATTTATGGTCGCCCCAATGACTGAGTCGCCTTCTTTTTTATCAATCGGAATAGATTCCCCTGTAATCATCGATTCATCGACTGAAGATGTTCCTCGAAGAACGGTACCATCTACCGGTATTTTTTCCCCAGGTTTCACAAGAATGATATCCCCTACCATCACTTGCTCGAGTGGTATATGAACTTCTTCTCCATCTCGAATGACCCGAGCCTCTTTCGCTTGTAAATCCATTAGTTTTGAAATCGCTTCAGTTGTCCGACCTTTCGCCATGGCCTCCAAATATTTTCCTAAAAGAACAAGGGTAATTAACACTGCGCTCGTTTCAAAATACAGATGTGGAGTATATGGACGATTCTCAATTGTTTTTATTGCTTCAAATACACTATAAAAGTAAGCAGCTGAAGTGCCAAGAGCGATTAATACATCCATGTTGGCACTTTTGTTTCTGAGCGCTCGAATAGCCCCCATATAAAAAGTGCCACCAATGTAAAACTGCACGGGTGTTGCTAATAGCAGTTGAATCCATGGATTCATAAAGATGTCGGGCACAGGGATCCCTAAGTCAATAGGCATATGAGCAACCATCGTATAAAGTAGAGGCAAAGATAACAAAATGGATAGGATGAGTCGTCGTTGTTGACGATTTACTTCTTCTTTCCGTTTAGCAGTCGGCTCTTCTTCATGATGAACTTTACCGATGTATCCTAGTTTCTTTATTTTTTCGAGAATGTCTTTTTCAGAAGTAATTCCTTCATAATATTCTACCACCGCGTTGTTCATGGCTAAATTCACGTTTGCACTTGCAACGCCTTCCATTCGGGTTAACCCTTTTTCGATCCGCGTGGCACAGGCAGCACATGTCATTCCTTCAATATCGAGTTTGACTTTTTCAACGGCTACCCCGTACCCTAATTTTTCAATTTTTGCTTGAATATTTTCTAGATTTTGTTTTGTTGGATCGTATTGGATGGATGCCTTCTCCATGGCTAAATTCACGTTTGCTTCTACACCATCCATTTTATTCAATACTTTTTCAATCCGGTTGGAACAAGCGGCACACGTCATTCCTGTTACTTTGAGTGTCACCTGCTTTTGTTCACTCATTCATTGTTCCTCCCTTTATTTTGAGAACTGTTTGATGACGTCCATTAATTCACGAAGCGATTCTTCTCCGCTTCCTTCTTTTATCGCTTTTGCCACACAATGATTGGCATGCCTTTCTAATAAATGAAAGCCTACTTTTTTCAGCGCCGCTTGAATCGCCGAAATTTGAACTAAAATATCAATACAATAGCGATTTTCTTCCACCATTTTTTGTACTCCACGAACTTGTCCTTCGATTCGTTTTAAACGTTTCATAATATGGTCTATTTCTTCTTTTGACCGTGGGACCATTTTCGGATTAGTTTGGTTATCCTCACAATGATTCACTACAATCACCTCGTTACATACATTATACCCGTATATGGTATGTAATACAAATAAAAAAGGTTACTATAGAAAAAAGGTACCGCTTAGCCGATACCTTTTTCCACTTCAATAATGAATGTTATTATTGTTCTTCATAATTAATTGGAACGTTTCGCGCTGGGGAAAACGTAGAAATCGCGTGCTTATACACTAATTGCTGTTTTCCTTCTGTTTCAAACAAAACCGTAAAGTTGTCGAAACCTTTTACATGTCCGCGAAGCTGGAACCCATTTAATAAAAATACCGTGACAGGAATCCCTTCTTTTCGAAGATGGTTCAAAAACTGATCTTGAATATTAATGGATTGTTTCATGCTTAGTCCTCCTCTTCTATCTCTACTTTTATTTATTCGATTTGATTTGAAGCTTTCCTGCAATAAAATCGGAAATTTCATTAATTTTTTTCTCGTATAACGCTTCATCTGTGAGATCAAACCAATGAACATCCATTTTGTTGCGGAACCAAGTTAATTGCCTTTTCGCATAGCGACGAGAGTTTTGTTTCAACTGCTCAACCGCTTCTTCCAACGAAAGACGGCCATCCAAATATTCGTACAATTCTTTATATCCAATGGCTTGAATCGACTGAACATCACGGATTTTAGCATCATATAACCGCTTGACCTCATCTAAAAGACCTTGTTCCATCATAAGATCGACTCGCCGATTAATTCGTTCATACAGTTTTTCTCGCTCCATGGTTAAACCAATAATAACGACATCATACAGGAGCTCTTGTTGCTGATTTCGAATATATTCCGTCATCGTTTTCCCTGTAGTGTGAAAAATTTCTAGCGCCCGTATGACACGGCGGACGTTGTTTGGATGAATACTAGTAGCGCTTTCTGGATCAATACGTTTTAATTCTTCATATAACGACAGATTTCCTTCTTTTTTTATCCGTTCCTCCAATTGATTCCGAAAGTTTTCATCCCCGGGTGAATCAGCAAATTGATAATCATAAATAACAGCTTGAATATAAAGACCAGTTCCCCCAACAATCATTGGCAGATGATGACGATTATGTATTTCATTAATTTTATCTCTTACAAGCGTTTGAAATTCAGCCACTGAAAATGACTCTGTTGGTTCTTTGATATCAATTAAATGATGGGGGATGCCTTCCATTTCCTCCTTTGTTATTTTGGCCGTCCCGATATCCATACCTTTATAAATTTGCATCGAATCCCCACTAATAATTTCACCGTTAAACCGTTTCGCTAACTCAATGCTTAATTTTGTTTTTCCAACAGCCGTTGGCCCAATTAGTACAACAAGCTTTTGTTTCTCCTTCATTTCCTTCACTGCTTTCTAAGTTGTTTTTTCTCTATCGTACCATAATTTCACTTATCTTTAACATCTAGCTATTTTTCCATGTAAATGATGCATTTATACATAAAAGCGAATTAAAATTCTTGATTCTGAAATTCCTTCTTAGCATTTAACCGAAACCGCAAGAACGACCAAATGAACACAGCGGTACTTAAGACGCCAAGCAGGAAACTTGCCACTAAGCTTTCCTGATTAAAATAAAAATAAAATGTAATTTGGCTACCCCCAATAAGTGTCAAAAGCGTAACGAAAAAATAAACTTTTACTCTCTTAGTATATTTCGTTAATGGAACCAACCACCATGGCCGTTTGTTCACTACGAATCTCCTCTCATTTTTTTCCATATACTTGTTTATCTTAAACTAAACAATTTTTTATATAAAAAGTCAATAGGTATTGTTTAAATGACATAACCAGGATATATTACTAGAACATCTAGGCCATCATTTATTAAATCATGATAAAAGATGCATTGAACCTTGCTTGAACCATTATGTAATATATAAAGAAGTAAAATGTTGTAAGAGGTATTTACTTGAAAAGCAAATTACCAAAACTCAACCAAGCCATTATTATCGGAGCACTTATAAGTGTAGTTGGAATTACGACCGCTTGTAATACCGTAGATGATGTTTATTCCAATGATCAAAAGCCACTTGAAAAAACTATCGTTCATGAGGACGAGAAAAAAAGTTCCAACCAATCTAATAAAAATACAGTATCGTATGATGCATCAAATATTCAGTTACAAGTAGACGTTCATGACGGATACATATTTGATGCCGAAGAACCAAGACGATTTATTTTGGAATACCAAAAAAATGCAGATTATTATGCTCGGATTGAAGTGTTAGATGCCAATGAAAACATTGAAAAAGTAAAAGAACAAGTGTTGGAGTATTTGTCTCACACAGGGGAAGTCCGAGATATTTCTATGAATGAAGCTATCCCGCTATATCAAAATACTAAATTTTCCTTACATGCTTCCAATCAAGAAACCGCCCAAAATGTCATTGTTAAAGAAATAGATGGTGTATTATTAAAAATTACTATTCATTATTTAAATCAAGAAGAATCTGAAGTCATTACTCAGCACATGGTTGAAATGTTACAGACGTTGAAAGTTACTCAATAATCCTCTCACACCTACACTTCGCCTAGAGGTGGGAGGCTTCTAGGTGAACATGTTAAACGTTTCATATCTGTGTCATCAATCACGAAAGTGTTTACATTTTTATTTTACTAACATAGTTGATTCGATCCTTACAGTCTCAACCAACTCTTTTTATAAAAAAAGCCACCCAATAAGGGCAGCTTACGACGCACTTTTTTCTAATGGTTGATAATCAGATACTCTAGATTTTCTTACTTGTACCATAAACCAACCAATAACCGCTAAGGTCAAGGTGAGTCCGAAAATCATGGATGGTTGAAATGCTAGATGGAATCCTTCTGGTGCGTAAAAAATATACGTGCATACAACACTTGTCATAAACATTGCTGGAACACTACAGATCCAATGAAACTTCCCATTTTGTAATAAGTACATCGCCGCTGTCCATAGCATGACGGTGGCGACTACTTGGTTCGTCCAGCCGACATAGCGCCATAAAAATGTATAGTCCATTTGCGTAAGGGCAAACGTACTAACAATGACTGGTATGGTTAATAAAACGGTTTTCTTATAAGAATCGACTTTGACACCAAATTGCTTTACGATGTCTACAATCATCATTCGCGATGACCGTAAGGCAGTATCACCTGTTGTAATCGGTAAGATAATAACCCCTAAAATCGCTAAAATTCCACCTAATGTTCCTAATAGTGATTTACTAATTTCATCAACGACTGCAGCTGGTCCTCCTTCCGCTAATGCGATTCCCAATCCATCGGTTCCTCCAAAAAATGTCATCCCAGCCGCTGCCCAAATGAGGGCAATGATTCCTTCTAATATCATAGCCCCGTAAAAGATTTTGCGGCCATCGCTTTCTTTTTTCATCGTCCGAGCAATAATTGGACTTTGGGTGCAATGAAAACCGGAAACAGCCCCACATGAAATAGTGATCATTAGTAACGGCCAAATCGGTAATTGGTTTGGATGTAAATTTTCTAACGTCACATTCGGAATCGGATGGTCCATAAAGAATAGTCCAACGCCAATTACGACGGCCATAAATAATAAGACAGCTCCAAATAACGGATAAATTTTTCCGATTAATTTATTGACGGGCAACAATGCCGCTAGAATAAAATAAGCAAATATGATGACGATAGCTACTTGATAGCTTAAAGGAGTTACTTTTGCAATTAATTGTGCTGGTCCAGCTGTAAAAGCTGCTGCTACTAAAATCATAAGTATGATTGATAAAACATTTATAATAGCTTTAATACTTTTTCCTAAATAACGTCCAACTAATGAAGGATATTGTTCTCCTCCGTGTCTTAACGACAGCATTCCTGAAAAATAATCGTGTACCGCACCTGCAAAAATAGAACCGATGACAATCCAAATAAATGCTACCGGACCATAAAGCGCCCCCATAATCGCTCCAAAAATCGGACCAAGTCCAGCAATATTTAACAATTGAATAAGCGTTCCCTTCCACCAACTCATCGGTGTATAATCAAGCCCATCTTTTTTAGAATACGCCGGTGTAACATTTTCATCATTTACTCCGAAAATGCGCTCAACCACCTTTGCATAGATAAAATAACCAAGTACTAATAGAAAAACTGCCGAAACAAATGTTGCCATCTTCTAGACCCCCTGGAAGTTTTCTAAATTTTTAGATATATTGTAATAGTTTCCCAAAATAATTTCAATACTAAATTTTAATATTTTTCTAATATTTTTTATTGCTATTCTAATAAAGCAATCAGGGAGCAAAATTCAGTGCTTTATTAAATGGCTCCGTTAAACCTAATCTTGAATTTCATTAAAAGAAAAAGGACCAGTTTTGGCCCTTCTTTGTTGTCTCGTAAAACTAACGCATTCCAATAGTTTAACAGTTTGATTTATAACAAATAAAAATGATTGGATATACCTTCAAGCGTTTTTTACCATTGCTACTATTATTGAACTAATCCGTTTGTAATCTCCTTTTCATTTTTAATAACGAATTGTATTACCCTTCAACAATTGCGAGGTATTTCAATATTTTTCCTTCGAATTCAACGAGTAAAATATCTCCTCTTTCTTTGGTTGAGAAAATCTTTGCACCAACAGGAAGTTTATTTGACATTCCATCTTTAAAATCTGTATTAGCATCAATTCTTGATTTTATTTCACCGATTTGAACATCTTTTGTTAAAGATAATTCTTGTACCCAGTCAATATTCGTTTTGTAAATCACTCCATCATACTGAAAAATATCTGCATCTGGGTCCAATTTTAAGACTTCTTCGGCATCAATACGGTCAATTGTTACTTCGTTTTTTTTTCCTTCATAAGTGCAACCTGTACTCGTAAATAAAACTAATGCAAATAAACCCATCGGATTTAAATAAAAAATTGGGCATAAGCCCAATTTTTCGTTAATTATGTATATAAATAAGGGATCTTTTTACACTCCTTTAAATCGATTTAATAATTGCTGCATTTCCTCTGCCATTTGATTTAACGCTTCTGCAGAGGAGGTCATTTCTTCCATAGAAGCCATTTGTTCTTCTGTTGACGCGGATATATTTAACGATTGTTCTGAAGATTCCTTCACAATGGCCGCCATTTGATCAATGGACATTGCAATACGCTGTGCTCCGTGCGTCATTTGCTGAACGGCTTGTGATACTTCGGCAATTTGTCCAGATACTTCATCCACCGACTGGCGAATTTGCTCAAAGGAATCTCCAGCTAAGTTTACATCTTCAAGTCCTTTGGAAACTTCATCCACAACTGTTTGCATCGATACCATCGCTTCGTTAGTTTCCTTTTGAATATGATGGATTAATTGAGAAATTTGCTGTGCAGAATCTGCGGATTGTTCTGCTAATTTCCGTACTTCATCGGCTACAACAGCAAAACCTTTACCGTGCTCTCCCGCCCTTGCTGCTTCAATAGCGGCATTTAAGGCTAACAAATTCGTTTGAGAAGCAATTGTAGAAATCACTTCGGTAATTTGACCAATTTCTTTCGATCGTTCCCCTAATCCTTTTACAACGTGTCCAAGCGATTCAACATGTTGATGGATAAACCGCATTTGCTCTTCCATTTTGCTAATAACTTCTGAACCTGCATTCGCTTTGGCAAACGTTCCTCCAGCGGCATCAGCAACTTGTTGAGTTTTTGTGGAAACGAGGGATAATCCTTTAGATATTTCATTCATGGACGTCGAAGTTTCTTGAACTGATTTTACTTGTTGTTCGGAACCTGCCGCAATATCTTCCATGGACGAAGAAATTTGCTCCGTCGCTTTTGTCGTCTGTTCGGCGATGTTCGTTAACTGGTCAGAAAAGGAAACGATTTGTTTTGAATGTTGTTTCACCTTTTGAATTAACATTCCCCATGTTTCTAACATTTCGTTAATATTTACCGCAAAAGACTTAAGTTCACCTACTTCATTGGCATTGACTCTTGTAGATAAATCCCCATCTTTAATCGCCTGTAAATGCTTATTCAACACGGCAATGGGCACCACAAACCGCCGGTAATTTAATGTAGCGGATAAAATACCAAGGAGCATTCCACAAATAACTAAGCTCCCGGTCGTCACCCAGAAATCTGTACCTGTTAGGCCAATAAACATAGACACACCGAACCCAAGTAAAAACGTCCCAGGAACTACAACTAACAATGTGCGAATGATATAGCTCCGTAACGTCATCTCTCTCCCTACCTTCTACTAAAATATGTATCTTACCTTATTATAGCATTGAATGAATATATGGAAATAAGGAAGTGGGACTAATTTCACTTTTTTCTAATTATTTGATTCACTTACAAAAATTAGACCAGCCTCTATCAATGGAGGTTGGTCTTTTCTCCTACCTATTCTGTTCTTCTTTAAAATAAATGTATGATTTCACAAAAACATAAACGGTACCTAATAGGGTAACAGAGATAAATATGACAAATCTCCAACTGCCTTCTAAAAAGATCGTCAATATACTCATCAACCCAATGATGACAAAAACTTTTCCACCAATACGATGAGTTTTATTCCACACGGTTTCATTCGCTAACGTCCATGGGGTTCGGATACCAACAAAATAATTATGTTTAAATTTTGGCATATAGTTTCCTAGAATGATAAATAAAATGCCGATTCCAACTGGGACAATCAACGAAATATCTATTGGATAGCCTAAATTATAGGCAAGGGTGCCAACATGAATAAAAAAGAATAATAACACCAAGGCATTCATCATCACAAGGTAACTACCTTTAAATTTTTCATAGTTCGCTTTTTTCGGATCCACTTTAGGTAATAATGTCAACAACAAAAGTAAAAAAGTTAACACGATAGGTCCAAAGAATGCTCCAATCCATTTATTACTATAACCGTCCACTTCCCCTGCTGCATTCCAATGAACCGCTACTTGATCCGGTAAAAATGTGATGGCCACCAAACTAATGACATAAGCCAAAATGACCAAACCGATAAGCAAACGACTGGATTTCATGTTTCCTTCCCTTCCTTTTCTAAAATATCGTAAAACCAAGTCAACAAATCTTGAAATACGGTCGTGTTTAATGAGTAATAAATATGTTGTCCTTTACGCTCGTCTTGAACTAAATCAGCTTGTTTTAAAATTTTTAAATGATGCGATACACTCGGTTTTTGCATATCGAAATGGGAAGATATTTCTCCTGCTGTTAAATCTCCTTTTTTCAGTAAGGATAAAATTTTTCGCCGTGTCGGATCGGCAATCGCTTTAAATGCTTCATTGAAGGACAAGGATGCATCCCCCTTTCATTATTAGATATTTAGACATTTTTCTAATTGTTAATGAAAAAATTTTTTGATCATTAGTTAGATTTTTAGATAAATTTCTAAATATATTGTATGCCAATTATTATCAAAATGTCAAAAAAATAATTGATATAATAATCATCCCCCTACTCATGTATCCCCAAATATTGGGTAAATTATGAACATCTAGACATTTTTAGGGGGAATTAAACAATGAATGAAACAAATACACAACAAAATGAATTACCAATGGATCCAAAACCATATTGGTTAGATTCCGTCCAATTGCCCACGTTTGAAAAATTAACGAAGGATATCGATACGGATGTCGCGATTGTCGGTGGTGGAATTTCCGGTGTGACGACAGCGTATTTGCTCACAAAAGCTGGAGTTCGGGTGACGTTAATGGAGGCCGATCGACTGTTCAATGGAACGACTGGTCACACAACCGCTAAAGTCACTGCCCAGCACGGACTTATCTATCACGAGTTAATTCAACACTTTGGGGAAGAAAAAGCAAAACTATATTATGAAGCTAACACCGATGCCATGCAGTGGATAAAAAATACTATTCACGAACAGAACATCAATTGTGACTGGCAAGAAGAGGATGCCTATGTGTATGCATTTTCTGAAAAAAATGTCCCAAAAATTTCGGATGAATATGACGCCTACTTAAAATTACAAATTCCTGGTCAGTCTGTTGATACCATTCCTATACCTGTTGCGGCTAAAGCAGCCGTTATCATGAAAAATCAGGCAAATTTTCATCCCCTTCGATTTTTAAACCATTTCGTTCAATTCATTACCGAAAATGGTGGAGTTATATACGAGGATACACCCGCTATCGATTTAAAGATAAGCACACAACCAACGATTATCACCCGAGACGGTCATAAAATTTCATGTCAAAAAGTCGTTATTTGCTCACACTTTCCTTATTACGACCGCTCTTTTTATTTTTCCCGAATGTATGCGGAAAGGTCGTACATCATTGCTGCCAAAACCAAGACCCCATTTCCTGGCGGGATGTACATTAGTGCGGATGATCCAGTACGTTCACTTCGTTCTGCCACAATCAACGGAGAAAAATACGTGCTCATTGCTGGAGACAATCATAAAGTGGGTCAAGGGGAACCAATGATCAATCATTATGAAGCCTTGCAAGCATTTGGGGACCATGTTTTCGGTATAGAGAAGATTCCATTCCGTTGGTCAGCACAAGATTTAACCACGTTAGATAAAGTACCGTATGTCGGCCCGTTGAAACAAAGTACTCCTAATGTATTGATCGCAACTGGGTACCGAAAATGGGGAATGACGAACGGAACAGCAGCAGCTTTACTTCTATCAGATTTAGTACTCGAAAAAAGCAATCGTTACGAAAACCTGTATACTCCATCAAGATTTCATGCCGACCCAAGCGTCAAACAGTTTCTATCGATTAATGTCGACGTTGCCAAACATATGCTGGAAGGAAAATTAGAATACGCCCTTCGAAAACCAGAGGACTTAGTCCCAGATGAAGGTGCTGTCGTTTCGGTCAATGGAAAAAGAGCCGGTGCCTATAAAGACCAAAAAGGAAAGCTTCACCTTGTTGACACAACATGTACACATATGGGCTGTGAAGTTGAATGGAATTGTGGCGAACGAACATGGGATTGCCCTTGTCACGGATCACGCTTTTCCATTGACGGAGAAGTTGTCGAAGGTCCAGCGACCAAACCGTTGAAAAAACTACAGTAATCAAATGACACTATATAAAATCAACGAATCCCCTACTGAATTCAGGTAGGGGATTTTCTTTTTTCTACAAAAATAACACCCTTCCGTATATTCACACCTAACAATTTTTTAGTTCCGTGATGTCTAAAATTTCTTTTTTAGTGTCGTTATATCCTTGATATTCAGTTCACTTGGTCGAGTAATATCGAAGAACACCAAACGTCTCCTAAAAATAGGCATTAAACTAGTACACAGTGGACAATCGCGGAACATAGGATAAGATTGAGTGTTTAATGATTACAGTCTTTTTAAAAAAGAAAGGAAGATAAAATATGAATCAATATCCAACTCATTATCAGATGCCTTCTTATCCATCTCAGCAAATGGGAACATTTCCGCAATATCCTTATTCGGAGATCATGGCCCATCAACAAATCAAGCAACCGATGTATCCTCAGCTAAAAGACCGAACATTGAATATGGTGTCTCCTTTAGTTCAATATGGTTTAAGAGAAGCACAGATGACCTCGTATGCACATGCTTTACAAGAAGTAGCCGCTATAGCTTATCTAATGGGGAGAGGATTCGATCCACAAACAGCTTACGCCACTGTTGAATCATGGGAGTTGAATGAAGTCTTTTATTAAAGATACAGACCTAAAACCAAGTGTTAGCCCCCAACCAAATATACCGTATATAAGAAATAAGGATACATGGTGATATGTACATCAGACTACACAAAAAACACGTTTCCTCTACAGAACTTTTCCTGTAGGGGAATATATTTTCTTAATCGTCTAGCTAATAGAGCGTGTTGCTGTAAAGTCTGTAATGATTCATTGTAATGGTTTTCGTGATGTGACTATAACAATTAAAACAATTGTTGAAAAGATTGCAATTATAGAAAAACAACATCATTCTTCCTTCCCCTATTTTTTGAACATAGAGGATTTGAATAATCAAAGGAAGAACTATATATAAAGCAGTTATTTACGAAGGGGAATAGGTATGATCAGATTACCAAAAGTATTCATAAAAAGCATCATCAATGTTCATAAAGAAAAAGGCGAAAAATGGTTAAGAGATTTTCAATCGCTCATTCATGAATGTGAGCAGCGTTGGCAATTGAGAATTTTGGACCCTTTTGAGTTATCGTATAATTTTGTTGCTCCTGCCATACGAAAAGACGGGACGCAAATGGTCATTAAGCTTGCCGTACCTGGAGAGGAGTTTCTTACTGAAGTAAAAGCGCTTCAATTATTTAAAGGTAATGGAATGGTTCAAATGTTGGATGTTGATAAAGAAAAAGGGATCTTGATTCTTGAACGGATACGTCCTGGTACGAATCTAGCTTCATTAGAAAATGATGAGGAAGCAACGACTTTTGCTTCCCAAGTGATGAAAAAGTTATGGATCCCTGCGCCAAAATATTCGAACCTTCCAACCATGGTACATAGAGAAAAGCAACTAATCCAGATTCTAAAGAATCACCCTCAAGGAATCGGTCCTATAACGGGTGAATGGCTTCAAGAAGCGGTTGAGACATTTCATTCTTTGAATGAATTGGGCAATCAACCTTTTTTACTTCATGGGGATTTGCATCATTACAACATTTTGCAGGATCGCCACAAATCTTGGATAGCGATTGATCCGAAAGGGTTAATTGGAGACAGAGAATACGATGTAATTCAATTTTTACTTAATAAACTACCTAGTGAACATTTGACAACAGTTATAGAGAGACGGATTGACATTTTGGTCCAAGAACTGAATTTAGACAAAAAAAGAATTTTATTATGGGGATTTGCCCATACGGTTCTTGCAACGTGTTGGTCCATTGAAGATCATGGGGATTATAACGAGACTTTTTTTCAGGCAATCCATGTTTTTAAACATTTAAATCAGTAAAATACGTTTTTTAAATTCTAACTTCTTAAGTCTCTTCCAATAAAATTAGCAGGGACAGGATTTAGATTTAATTCCCTTGCCCATACAGATAGTTGACCAATATGATGAATTTCGTGAGCAATGATATGATGTAAAATTTCTCTCCTTGTATACTTAATTTCATCCCAGGGAACTTTCACAGGTTCATCTTCTAAAGCATCTGAACATTCCTGTAAAAATTCCACTACCTCACTACGAAATGTATCTGAGAGAGAGTTAACTTTTTCAAGGGTATTATAATCATTAAACTGAACTACAACATCATCTTTTCCTTGAATGGCACGAATCCAACTATATTCCACATCAATTATGTGAAAGAGGGTATTTAAAATACTCCCTACTCCTCCAATTCGCTTCTTCAATAAATCTTCTGTAGTCAATTGTTTACACCATTCAAACCATTCATCTCTTACTTGCCAATTGTATTGAAAAAATTTTATCAATTTATTCACCACTTCATTTTTTCGTTTTATTATAATTTCAATTTAAACTTTCACTAACCTCCCCCGTTAGTCAAAAAGAAAATCAACAACATTCTTTGACAGAACCAAACAGAAAAAGGAGAACGAATGGATTCGTCATTAGGAAGAATCGTTCTCCTTTCTATTTATTCATCTTTTCCATTTTAAAAAAACTGCAGTTCCGTACATCCTAAGTCCATAACCATCTCTTATTTAAGAATGATTCATATCCGGCCATCATTCACGATATTAATTTTGCCATATAATATTCATCAACGAACTCACCGTTTATCAGTAACGAATCCTTTTTCGTCCCTTCGATTTGAAACCCCATTTTTTTATAAAGGGCGATGGCGGTTTCATTAGTTGCAACGACGGTAAGTTCTAATCGATGGAGACGTTGTTCTTTGGCCCATCTATCTAACGTAGTGAACAATTGAGTCCCGATTCCTTTCCCGCGATATTCTTGTAAAATACCAATGACTAAATAAGCAGTATGCTGATTTCTTCTGGCCATTCCACCAATTGCAAATAAATAGCCGACTAGTTTTCCGTTTACTTCAGCAACCAACATCGTCGAATTGTTTTGTTCTTTCATTTGTTCAATCCGGTTTCTTTGCTGCTCAGCTGTTAATTTTCGTTCATCCGCTTCAAACAACATAAACTCACTTTCCCGTTCGACTTGTAAAATGAGGTTGGTTAATGGCTCGGCATCTTCTACGTTTGCTTCTCGAATGAATAATTGATCTTCCATTAACGGTTCACCTACTCCATCCATTATTTTCTATCTACTACTTTACAATCAATGAATATTTCCATCTAGTAAAACTTTCCAAGACTGAAAATAAAAATTTTACCTAAAAAAGGCCTCCTTATGATAAGGAGACCCACAAAGCAATCAGGATAACGAATCCCATGAGGATTTTTAATAACATTGGTATTTGATCTTTTCCTTTTTCATTGATTCGGCATTCTTCCGCTTCGACAGCTTTTCGGTAATGGTTGTTACAACAGCCCATCTTTATGCCGCCTTTTCGAAATCATCATCCACAGAGGCAAGCTCATTTCGTTTATTACGTGCTGCTTTATAAAAAGCACCAATGATCCCAATCGTAAAGATGGCTGCAATGACATATGATAGATTTAGCGGAAGATTAAAACCGATTTTTGCATTTAAAATATACGTTGTTGTCGCCATCGTCATGAAAATGGCTGGAATCATGGCAATGAAATAGTTTTTCTTCGATAAAATGAGATACATCGCACCGATCCAAAGAGCGATTACTGCTGTAGATTGGTTGGCCCAAGAGAAATAGCGCCATAAAATCGTAAAATCCATTTTCGTTAACGCATAAGACATGGCAAATAACGGTAAAGCAATCCATAGACGGTTGGTAATTTTCTTCTGAGCCACTTTAAAATAATCGGCAATAATCATCCGGCAGCTGCGAAAAGCGGTATCTCCTGATGTAATTGGTAATATGATGACACCAATCACTGCCAGCGTACCTCCGATGGCTCCAAGCATACGTACTGCTACTTCATTAACGACGGCCGCCGGACCACCTGCTTGAATAATTTCATTTAATTCATTTCCGCTGAACAAGCTCATTGCTGCGGCTGCCCAAATCATCGCAATGATTCCTTCGGCGATCATCATGCCGTAGAAAATTTTACGACCATTTTGCTCGTTTTGCGTTGTACGAGAGATAATTGGTGATTGGGTTGCATGGAAACCAGAGAGTGCCCCGCACGAAATGGTTAAAAATAATAGCGGGAAAATCGGTACGTTATCTGGATGCATGTTGGTCAAGCTTATTTCTGGAATCGGTGCTCCAGTGACAATTAAGCCACCGCCAATACCAATCGCACTAACCAGTAAAAGGACTCCAAATAACGGATACACACGACCAATGACTTTATCGATCGGTAATAATGTCGCGACAATGTAGTAGACGAAAATAGCTCCTAGAATGATAGATAAGGCTACTTTTTGTTCTGCTAAATTATGAATGAGTGCTGCTGGTGCTTGAACAAACACCGTTCCAACTAGTAAAAGTAACAATACAGTAAACGCATTCACCACATGTTTCATTGCTTTTCCTAAAAATTTTCCTGCTAATTCAGGAACATGGGCTCCACGGTTTCGAATAGAAATCATCCCTGTTAAATAGTCATGCACGGCTCCGGCAAAAATTGCCCCAAAAACAATCCATAAAAACGCCACTGGACCGTATAAGGCACCTAAAATCGGTCCAAAAATAGGCCCAACTCCGGCGATATTTAACAATTGAATCATCGAATTTCGTTTAGTTCCCATCGGCAAGTAATCCACACCATCTTGCATCGTGTAAGCTGGTGTTTTCCGTTCTGCTTTTACACCAAATACTTTTTCGACATATTTCCCATAAGTAAAATAGCCGATGATTAAAAGCACAATGGAGACAATAAACGTAATCATCCACTTTTCCCCCTTTGTTTTGTATCCGCTTTCATTCTAGTGATAGTTTATAAGAATTGAATGAAAATTCGGGGGAATTTTGCGCATGATGTTCATATATGGGAATAAGATGCTCATATCCATGCATCAAATGTCACAAATTGTTCACAATTCTAATACCTCCCGCAATGCTTTTACATAATTACGGCTCACCGGAATATTTTCATGACAACCCGTTAATGCCACGTGGTATGCTCCATTGAACCACGGAATCAATTGTTCTACTTTCTCTATATTGACGAGATAACTTTTGTGTGTTCGAAAAAAAGGGCTTCCTTTTAATTTTTGTTCAAGCTCTTTTAATGAAACTTTTGTTTGGAATGTTTTATCCGTTGTCACAATTAAAGTATCTCGTTCTTCCCGGCAGCAATACAAAATATCTCTCGGTAACACATAGACAATCCCGTCTTCTACTTCGATCGCTAGCTTTCGAGATGATAGATCGGGATGATTCTCTCGTTTTTCTGAAAGATTTCGTATTAGGCGCATAACGGATTCCTGCACTTGTTCTTCATTAAACGGTTTTAATAAATAATCGATGGCCTCATATCGAAAGGCTTCCACTGCATAATTCGGATACGCTGTCGCAAATACAATATATGGAGGCTTTTTCATTTGTTGAAGCATTTTTGCCACATCTAACCCGGACAACTCGGCCATTTCGATATCTAAAAAAACGACATCTGGCTGAAGCTGAAACACTTTTTCAAAAACCGCCTCACCACAATCCGCTTCTCCGATTACCTCGATTTGAGAATGATGGTTTAACAAATGAATTAACTCTGCACGGCTTAATGGCTCATCATCGACAACTAATACGCGAATCTTCAATGGTGTCTACTCTCCTTTTACCACACTGTTTGGAATTCGTATTATCACTGTCGTCCCTTTTTCAAGCTCAGATACAATGGACATTTGGACATTTTCCCCTAGCAATAATTTCAATCGTTCATTGACATTATAAAGTCCAATTCCTCCCCCTTTCGCTGATGATACGGGTTGTTTTAGTAATGTAGCCACAGTCCTGTCATCCATCCCTTTTCCGTTATCTGAGACCGAAATGTGAACGTGACTTCCAACCGATTGAACCTTTACTTTTATTCGGCTCCCTTTTTTCATTGGTTTTAACCCGTGATTTACCGCATTTTCCACAAGTGGTTGCATCGTCAATGTCGGTAAAGCTAATTGTTCAAAACCTTCCTCAATCTCATATTCAACTTGCAGCTTGTCTTGGAAACGAGCTTGAACGATTGTTAAATAGGCTTTTACATGCTTTAGCTCTTCATCTAATGTAGATAACAATTCCGTCGAGCTGCCTAAATTTTTGCGAAAATATTGGGCCAATGAAAGGAGCAGTTGACGTGCTTGATTCGGATCGATTCGAATACAAGACACAATCGTATTTAAGGCATTAAATAAAAAATGCGGCTGAACTTGGGCGTGCAACGCTTTAATTTCTGCATCTTTCATTAATTGGTAGTACTTTTCGGCCTCCGCAATTTCCAACTGTAAACTTAATAACGATGACAATCCTTTCACAAATTCAAAAGCAACCGATGATAAATCTGCTTCCGATTGAAAATAAAACTTTAACGTTCCGACGGTTTCGTCTTTCCTTTTTAACGGAGCAATTATAGCTTTTTGTAACGGACAATGTTCGTGGTGACAAACGACGCGTTCACGTACGACAAGCATCTCCCCTGTGTCTATGACGATCCGGGTTGTATCGGTTTGAATCGGCTGGTCAGTAAAATGATGATCAGCCCCTGCACCGACATGAGCCAAAATTCGCTCACGATCGGTCACGGCCACAGCTACGGATGGCACTTCTCTGATAAATAGTTCACAAATAGCTTTCGCTGATGCAGGATTTAATCCATTTCGCAAGTGACTGACGGTTGCTTCCGCTAAACGCATCGCTTTTTCGGCATGCAACGCCCCCACTTTTTCTTCTTCTTGTAACACACTTCGAATGACAAGGATGAAAATAGCGCATCCAATCCCGTTGGCGATTATCATTGGAATACCGATTTTCTCAACCAAGGCCCATGCCTGTTCGAACGGTTTAGCGGTTAATAAGATAACGAGCATTTGTAATGCTTCGGCACTCATACCAATATAGAGAGCGGAAGAAGATGATAACGCAAATGGTTTTTGCCTTCCCTTGGTTACAATTCCTGCCAACAAACCTGCAATCATCGTTGATACTCCACATGCAACTGCGGTAAATCCACCGAGAAACAGGCGGTGTCCCCCAGCAATGATTCCAGCACCTAATCCTACACGCCAACCACCTAAAAGACCCGCAATAACAACACCAATGACGCGAGAATTAGCAATCGCTTCTTCTTCTTGTAAAAATCCAGCTCCTTTAGAAAACTCCGCCGTTTCTGCGTGAATCGTTAATCCCGTGTAGGTCCCAATAATTCCGAACAGACCAAAAATAATCATAAATAGAAATCGTTGTATACTATTTAACTCCTGTTGGAAAATCAGCTTTCTAAAATACGGAAGTCTCGTAAGCAAAAAGGCGATCATTACGATTATCGCTAGTCGTTCAAACAACGAAAGCAGTAACTGCCACACATGTATTCCCTCAACTTTCAGAAATTGTACAAAAAAGATCCCGCAACACATAGTCGTGCCACGGGTTTATTTCTCTTTTTCCAGCTAACGATTCGCTACTTCTATTATATTACTTGTTTGATAGGAGATAAAGAATGAAGTCGTTTTGGAGCTCACGTCATATTTTGGCTAATCTTTATCGGACTTTTTCATGGTGGCTAGTAAAAGAACCGATTAGTCTCATACTTTCATAGTAATCTTTCAATTTTGAAAAATTTGTTTATAATAGTAGTAATTAACAATCAGGAGGTTGAACATGGACATCGAAAAAATTTACGGAAATCTTCCTACTTTAGAAACGGAACGTCTACTTTTACGCAAAATTACGTTAGACGATGTGGAGGCAATGTTTTCGTATGCCTCAAACGATGAAGTGACGAAGTATGTGACTTGGGATACGCATCGCTCCCTTGCGGATACGAAACAATACATCGATTTCGTTTTAAGCCAATACGAAAATAAACAGATTGCACCATGGGGAATTGAATCGAAAGAAACAAAAAAATTCATCGGAACGATAGATTTTGTTTGGTGGCAACCCGCCCATCAAAAAGCGGAAATCGGCTACGTCATTTCCGATAAATACTGGGGAAAAGGAATTGCCACTGAAGCTTCGAAAAAACTCATACAATTTGGCTTTGAAGAAATGGATCTTGTTCGCATTCAAGCAATATGTTTCGTTGAAAATACAGCATCTGCTCGGGTAATGGAAAAAGTAGGAATGACATTTGAAGGCATTTTACGTAAAGCGATGTTTGTGAAAGGGAAGCATCGGGATTTAAAGATGTATTCTATCATTAAAAGCGATATACGTTAATTATTTATAATAATTCGTTCCTTAAACAATTCAATTAACAAGGTAATTAGTCAATACAATTAGCACAAAATAACGATAAAAATCGTAACTAAAGAGCTATGGTCTGAACCCTATTTTGTCTGCAGCCTGAAACGCTCAGATTTTCATTCTGAGCGTTTTTAATATCCATTTTACTGTTTCTTGTTTCACTAACGCATCTATTAGCATTAACTGTAATATTTATTTAAGACCGCTTAAATGTTCATGAATTAACTTCCATTCTCCTTTTTCGTTCTTTACGAACACATTAGTGGCTCTTCCACTCCCCGAAACAAATTCTCCGTTATGATAACCTTCATATTGATATGTATAAGTACAAGTTGCAGAATTTTCGTCAACGGTTAACCAATGTACATTGTTTGCAGTATAAACTTCTTCTTTAATGGTGTCCCAAGCATTTTCAAAATATTTTTGGATTTCTTGCATCGTTGTACATGTTTTATCTGTAAACCAAAAAATAGCATTTTCATGTAATACTTTTTTCACATTGTTGAAATCATGAGTATTCGTTGCCTCTATGTATTGTTGTAATACTTTTTTATAATCCATTTATTTAAGCCTCCTTAACAACTATTGTTTAAATTTTCATGTTATTTAAATTTCTTCCTGATTAGTATCTAAAGCGTTATTCAATCAAAGTTTTAGACTTTTTATCGGAAATACCTAATCTTTGAACAGAGGTAAGATAAATTCCTCACCAAAATAACAATCATTCTAGTATATAAATTAGCAATCGTTTTGACAAGTTAATTTTTATAAGCACAGTCAAAAAATTTAATCAGACGGTGCTACTAATTCAACCTTAATCCTGTCTGGATCTTCAAAATAGACAGCGTAATGATTTTCACCTCCAGCATAAGGGTGTTTATCAAGGTATAGAATATTTATTCCTTTTTCTTGTAATTTTTCGGTAATTTCATCAACTTGTTTCTTAGATTTTGCATAAAAAGCTAAATGATTAAGACCTACTCTGCATCGATGATATGGAATATCCAGAAAACGTTCTTCTACTTGAACAAAGACGATATAAGTATTTCTGTATTTCCAACTGATTCCAGATTCCCATTTCTGATATTGCTCATACCCAAGTTCTGTTAACAACCAATTCCAAAATTTTATTGTTTCCGATAGGTTGGACACATAAATTTCAATATGATGTAGCATGTCATGTCCTCTCAATTACAATTTTATGTAATAAATGTTAATATCTTTATTTTAGAACATCAGTTGTGGAATATAAATATAAAAAAATAATTAACAGAACCAATCATCAAGGATTTGAAACCATTTGTACCTTAAAAGTGATTTATGCACCACCTTTTTTCTTCTCCAACCCCCTCCCTCTCTTCCCAGACGGTGAATCCCTACGATTAAAATGAACTTTTCAAATATAACTCGTCTATTGGATATTTAATAATCTATGTTATGCTTATAATGGTAAAAATCTAAACAGAAAAGGTGCATAGCAATGAAGTCATTCATCGTCGTTGGAGGCGGAATTTTAGGTGCATCTACCGCTTATCATTTAGTGAAAGAAGGTGCGTCGGTCACCTTAATTGACCGAAACGACAAAGGACAAGCAACGGAGGCCGCAGCAGGCATTGTTTGTCCGTGGCTTTCGCAACGTCGAAATAAAAAATGGTATCGCTTAGTAAAAGGCGGAGCCAAATTTTATCCATCCTTCATTGAGGAGCTTCAATCGTACGGTGCAACCGATACAGGCTATGAACGAGTTGGGGTTCTCTGTCTTCATACTGATGAAGAAAAGCTGCAAAAAATTGAAGAAAGAGCCTACACACGTCGGAAAGATGCCCCAGAAATAGGCGAAATTACGAGATTGTCAGCAGAGGAAACAAAAGCGCTATTTCCTGCCTTAGCGGATGAGTATCAATCGATTCACGTTACCGGGGCTGCCCGCGTCAATGGATGCGCCCTTCGCGATTCGCTTGTAAAAGTCGCTCAACAATTGGGGGCTACTTATATTCAAGGAAGTGCCAGCCTCCTATATGATGGGACTCATGTCACTGGTGTAGAAGTGAACGGAAAACAGATGGAAGCTGATGCGGTCATTGTAACAGCAGGTGCTTGGTCAAAAGAAATTTTACTGCCGCTAGGGATCGAGTTTTTAGTCACACCGCAACGAGCTCAAATTGTTCAGCTCGACCGGCCTGAAAAGGATTCGGACCATTGGCCTGTCGTGATGCCACCGAATAACCAATATTTATTGACCTTTCGAGGTGGCCGTGTAGTAGTTGGAGCTACCTATGAAGATGGCGTCGGCTTTGACTATCGCGTAACGGCTGGTGGTTTACATGAGGTCATCCATAAAGCGTTAACGGTAGCTCCAGGATTAGAAAATTGTACGCACGTCGAAACAAAAGTTGGGTTCCGTCCATATACTCCTGGTTTTCTACCAGTATTTGGGCCACTTCCAGGATTTACGGGCATCTATGTCGGGAATGGTCTAGGCGCGACTGGACTTACAGCAGGTCCTTACTTAGGATCTGAGTTAGCGAAACTTGTTCTCGGACAACCGACGGAATTAGATCCAAACGAATATCATGTGGGTGAAGCGATTGCTGCAAAAGATGAGACGGAAGAAAGCTGAGGAATTTTCCTTAACTGGTTCACTTACGAGAGAAAACACGAATCTATTATCAGACCAATTCGTATAGGAATTGGTCTTTTTATTTTTATTAATATTACAGCATTTGTTAAATGGTGGTTATTTTTGTGTGGGATGTGATTTACTTCAGATCAATCACCCTGTTGTCAATATAGGATAATTTTAGAAAATTTTAGAATTTAATGATAATATGTTTGTAAAGGTCGGTTAACTAAAAACAATTAAGTTTCACTCTACCACTAAAGGGCCATTTTCTGGAATAAGTAAGAGAATTATTTTCTTAGCTTCTGTAATAATTTACACTTATTAAAAAAGGGCGCACACCAAACTTTGACATTCGCCATATCAGGGCGTCCCCAACAAGAGTGTTGGGGCATGTAAAAGCGTGAGGCATAGTTTTGCATAGCTATCAACTACTTAAAGCCTCTGAAAAGCCCTAAGAAGCCCTTACAGTTTTTCTATTTCCGCCAAAAAGTTGAACAGTCAGTCTTATCCTTGATATTAAATTCAATTATCTTCTCTAGCAATTCGTAATTTACCGGCTCATTCCACGGAATTCGAAACAAGCCTTTGGTAGCGCTGTAGCCAGCTTGGGCGATTTCATCGGCAAAATGTACCATTGTCTCTTCTTCGGGTGAAACGCTCAAATGATGTTTCGCTGTGGAGAAGCCGATGATAAATGTGCCGTGATCGGTAAACATTGGCGTATTCCACTTGATTTGCGGTTCCAAATTTGGGAATTTATTAGCAACCTACGCCAAAATTTCCTCTGTTCGGTCGCGGTGGTCGGGGTTATCGATACCTGCTAAATATTTTGCAAAAACTTCCATGTCTTCCTCCTTCGATATTATGCTATCTCCGCCAAAAATTCGAATTCTCAGCCTTATCCTTGATATTAAATTCAATTATCTTCTCTAGCAATTCGTAATTAACTGGTTCAGTCCATTGAATTCGGAACAAGCGTGAAGAAGCGCTGTAGCCAGCTTGGGCGATTTCATCGGCAAAATGCACCATTGTCTCTTCTTCGGGTAAAATGCTCAAATGATTCTTTGCTGCGGCAAACATAATGATGTATGTGCCGTGATCGGTAAACGTGGGTTTGTTCCACTTGATTTGCGGTTCCAGGTTTGGAAATTTCTTAGTTACCCAAGTCAAAACTTCTTCCGTTCTGGACCGATGTTGCGGGTTATCAATATGCGCTAAATATTCTGCAAAAACTTCCATATTGTTCCCTCCTAAAATAAAAAATTATGTCGTTCAGAGAAATTCCTCAATTCCATTCGTCGTTAAAACTCCTCACAGAACCGTTCAGACACGTTCTTAAACAACACCTATTTCCAACTATATATTTAGTCAAAATGGCTTAAAACGCAAATTAGAGGCTTTAAAAAGTATCTGACTTGTATCGCCAGCGATAGCTGGTCAGTCTAAAAGTATATTACTACATGTCATCTATAGCTACATAGCATAAATCCTTATTTTAAATTTTCAACTTTGCAACGCACTCATCTTTATTTTGTTCCCAAGCAACCTAAATTTCCTTTATTTTCTTCCCTTTAAGACCATCTAACCTTATTTATGGTCATTTATTATTTGAGATGGTTCAGTATAGAATTTAGGATTATAATTTTTTATTCCTAACATATAAATCACCTATTGTTTAAGTTCGTATTAATTAATGATTTTATCATTCCTTCTTCAACTACTTACCCGTTATCCATCCATGCCTCACGTTGCGTCACCACAGATTATAGAAAAAATTCTGTTCTTACATGAGAGTGATAAAAAATTAGTCATCGTTTATTTTAGTGATAATTTCTATTCCGTCTATTTCAGTTATCGTCAAGTGTTTTGCACTTCCGACTGAATGTTTTGCACTTCTCGCCACTTGTTTTGCAGTTTTATAAGAAAGCAGCAAATAAAAAAACAGGAGTCCCCCCCTGCTTCTATCATTAAATGATTATTCTACTCCATAAAATACTTTTAAAATAAATTCCCGTTGAGGTACTTGGAGTCGCTCAAACGATGCTATAAAGTCGGTATTGTCGTAAGGGATTTCTTTTAATTGAACTGTAACTTGACGGTTTTGGTGGACCTCTACTATTCCATATCTAGCATACGGTTGATGATGACACCCTAAGGCACCTGGATTAAGGTAAAGCCGCTTGTTCGTTTGAAAATGATGAACAGGATGATGGTGTCCGAAACAAACGACGTCATATGGTGTGCCGTCGTACATGGTGTCTAGTTTTTCACCAGATGGATCTGGGTCAATACGTTTGATTTGACCATCCGACTTTAAGTGATAATGCACAAAAAGAAAATTTTTCCCGAAAACATCGACTTCTAACATTTGTGGCAGTTCCATAAGTTTTGGGATAAAGCTTTTATCCAATTGGGATGCTACCCATTCATGATGCGACCTGGCGTGCTCATGTCCTGGTAATGGACCTTTTCCTTGAATGATTGATAAAACGGCCTCATCATGATTCCCTTTTACAAAAGCAATATCCCCTCGATAAAACAACATATCTAATACTTCATTTGTATTTGGACCAATGGCTATTAAGTCTCCTAAGCAATAAAGATGATCCACGCCTTCCCTCTCGATGTCTGCCAAAGCGGCTTGTAAGGCTGGAGCATTCCCATGGATATCCGTAATAATGGCAAGCTTCATCGACATATGGATCTCCTACTCCTTTTCAGAAGCATTGTTCACCTATTTACTTTAGCAAAATTTTCACAAATTGGCATCTATGTTCCTCGGACGATTCGTCAGATGAAAGGACATCTTCTTTTTTCCTTTGATCAGCTGTTTATTTTTCCATTGTGAAAAGAAATAACATCCGATTATGACGATTGCAGCCCCCACCAATTGAACATTGGTCATTTGTCCCCCCAAAAATATGTAGGCTAAAAACGAAGTAAATACAGGGTTAAAGTTCATAAAAATGCCTGCAGCTGTTGCTCCTAAGTGTTTGACACCAACGCTCCAGAGCACCATGCAAACAACGGTTGAAACCACTCCAGTGTATAAAATCGCACTTACAAATTCCCCGTTTACATTTGTTACTGAAAAGGTTGGGGCATTCAATGGAATCAGTATGATGAGCCCAAAAATTCCCGCGTACAAAGTAGCCAAGAGCGGTGAGACCTTCGTTGTTGCCCACTTGCTGCAAACCGAATAAAGTCCCCATACCCCCACAGCAGCCAACATGATTACATCTCCTTTGTTGAATTGAAAAGATACGAGCATATCGACATTCCCTTTCGTCAACACAAGGAGAACCCCAAAAAAGGAAAACATCATCGCGGTGATTTGAAGAAACGTGATCTTTTCTTTTAAAAAAAACGATGAAAAAACAGCTATTGATATCGCATTTAACGTGGTAATCAATCCTACGTTCGTCGCGGTTGTATGTTTTACCGCTAAAAATTGAAATAGGTTAAATAAAACAACCCCTGTTAGTCCCATGAAAAATAACGGTAACCACGCTTCTTTCGGTGGTATCATTTTCTTTTCCTTCCACCAAACGATTGGGATTAAACAAATGACGGCAATGATCCATCGTAAACTCGTTAAGGTCATGGGCGAAGCGTGTTCGACTATTAATTTAGAAACAACGAAATTCCCTGCCCATAAAAAGCTCGTAACCAGCAATAACAGATAATAAACGTAGGTCATGCTCTTCTCCCCTGTTCCCCTCTTCAGATTTATTAATAATATTAACACTGTTCATACTCTTACAAAATATTATTTTGTATTATATAATTACTTTAAAATAATCAAAAGTTCATCTTATCATTTATTAAATTTTCTTCATTATCTAACGTAAAATGAACCATTTTTTGAAATAATCGAAAGAGGAGGGACCATGGGTGAGCTCTCACGTTCGAAAAGGATTAGATGAAGTTGATCTACAAATCTTACATGTGTTACAAACAAACGCCCAAATCAGTAATGCCGAGCTGGCACGTCAAGTGAATTTATCTCCTCCAGCGACGCATACACGTGTGAAACGGTTAGAAAACGAAGGGTATATCGATCGCCAAGTCGTTATTTTGAATCAAGAAAAGCTAGGGTTTAACCTACTATGCTTTATTTTTATTAGTACGAACTTTCATCAAGCAGAAAAACTCGAAGTATTGGAAAACGCCTTTGCGGCTATGCCAGAAGTGCTTGAGTGTCACTGTTTGACCGGAGAGTATGATTATGTATTAAAAGTCGCCATCAAAGACCGAAACGATTTAGAAGCCTTTATTCGTAAGCTGAATAGCCTGGGGATTACAAGAATTCAAACGAGTCTTTCGTTACGTGAAGTGAAGTATTCCACGGCTTTACCGATTATGGAAGAGGAAGAATAAAATGGTGGAGATTCGACTAACGGGTTCACTTTGGGAAGGGAAAAATGTTAAAAAACACATTTAACCCAACAATAACAATATAAATCGCAAAGAAAAACGCTCGAATTTTTTTCCGAGCGTTACTCTTTCTTCTTATTGGGTTAACGTACTCGATGATGGATTCCTTAAGTTACATTATATTTTCTAGCTTTGGTTATAGATTACATGAAATTAATTTCCGTTCTTAACAAAGAGTAAACGTATGTATCATATGGAACACCATTTTGATACATATAATTTCTCAGAACCCCTTCTTTTTGAAAGCCTAATTTTGTTAGTAATTCATTGGATGCTTTATTTTCAATGAAAACTATTGCTCCAATCCGCGTTAAATCTAG
The DNA here is from genome assembly GCA_017656295.1 of Bacillus sp. (in: firmicutes). Classification (NCBI taxonomy): domain Bacteria; kingdom Bacillati; phylum Bacillota; class Bacilli; order Caryophanales; family Bacillaceae; genus Bacillus; species Bacillus sp. (in: firmicutes). The sequence goes on from JACDOC010000004.1 coordinate 163,903, forward strand.
TTCTTTAAATCCATATGATATGACTTCAGAAACAGCTTCAGTTGCATATCCTTTCCGCCAATATTCTGGATGAAGTTCATAGCCTATCTCGGCTCTCTTATGTTTAGGAGACCAAGCGTTAAATCCGACCGTTCCTATCATTCCTTTCCTACCTTTTATTTCGATTCCCCATCTAATGCCACGTTTTTCTTTGTAGTTCTTTGCAAAAAACTCAACCAATTCTTTCGCTTGTTCGATGCTTGTTAAAGGGTCTAGTCCATAATAACGTGTCACATCGTTATTAGAAAAGCAATCATAAATACTTTGAGCATCTTCTTTCACAATTTCTCTCAATAGCAGTCTTTCAGTTTCTATTATTGGAAACATTCTCTTACTCCCTTTTTGGTAATAAAGTTCAAATGACCCCTTACTTTCTTTAATAAACTCAACCTAATAATTGAATATCCATTACAAAAATATCAACATAAAATTCCATATAATTGTGTTATTCTCCTACAAGTAAACCTATTACTGACTGCCACCTTATTTCACGAATGTTTCTTTTGATATAGGTCATAAAGAGTTTTGGGAATGGCGTCAATGACATCCGATGCGAGGACATCCAGCGGGGAATGGTTAGATTGAACGAGCTCATCAGCTGCTTTCCCGTGCACATATATCGCATTGCAAATCGCTTCATGCACATGTTGATGCTGCATTAAGAACGCTACTATCATCCCGGTTAACACATCCCCGCTTCCCCCTTTAGCGAGCGCTGGATTACCGGTTGTGTTCACGAATTGCTCTCCCTCTGGTGTTGTAATAATCGTATAAGGACCTTTTAACACGAGATATACTCCGTATTCAGTTGCAAACTGTTTCGCTATTCCGAACCGATTGTTTTCTACTTCATTTACTGATATGTCCATCATTCTCGCCATTTCGCCAGGATGAGGCGTGAGTACGGTAACGGCCGTTCGATGTTGAACAAGAGACTCATAGTCCTTCCAAAAATATAAGGCATCGGCATCGAGGACGACTGGAATCTCTTGTTCTAGCACAGTTTTTACAATCTGTTTGGTTCCTGCTGTTCTTCCCATGCCTGGACCAATGGCTGCAGCATCCAAATCGAAGTTCGATAAATCAATCTCTCCACGGAAGTGACCGTTTTCCGATGGACATGGGTGTACATGACTTCTGGTACATACGTAGCCGCCACAGAAGAGATATCATCAGGAATCGCCATCGTCAATAATCCAGCACCGCTCCGTAAAGCGGCTTTTGCAGTCATCGTAATGGCCCCGCTCATGTTCCGAGAACCACCAATAACCATTCCTTTCCCAAACGTCCCCTTATGGGAAAAACGTGGCCTTCTTGGTAATGTTATCACCACATCGTTTTCTGTCCAACATTTCCTGTACGCTGCCCTTTTATCGATCGCGATGGGAGGAATTCCGATATCAACCGTGATCACTTCTCCATAAAAATCGGCTGTTGGATATAGGTAGGCACTAAGTTTTGGTGACTGAATTGTGATCGTTTCGTCCGCTTGAATGGCAGTGTCTACAGCTCCCCCGTCTGCCGGGATTCCACTTGGGATATCGATTGCATATACGGATGGCGTCTCCAGTTTGTTGACCATCTCTATGATTTCTTTATAAGGCGAACGCAATGGACCTTTCACGCCAATTCCGAGCATTGCGTCAATGATGACATCATAGCAACACAATTGTTGATGAAAACGTTCCTCATTTCCAACATAATGATTTACTTCGTACCCCGACCGTTCATAAATGGTTAGCGCTTGTTTTGCGGCACCTTTTAGTTTTTCTTTTGGTGGAATTAACCATAAATCGGTTATGTATCCGAAGCTTTTTAACACGCGGGCCACGACAAATCCGTCGCCCCCATTGTTTCCGATTCCAGCAATAACAGCGATTCGGTGATGATGGGAGAGTTTATGTAACAACACCTTGGCCACTGCTTGTCCGGCGTTTTCCATTAACGATTCTTCGCTTATTCCGATGTGCTCGATCGTATATCGATCAATGGCATACATTTCCTCAGCTGTTACGATGCGCATACTATTCACCTCGAAAACTTTTTCTATCCATATTATAGAAAATTTTGGTCCTGTTTTCTTTACTCATCAAAAAAAGCTGACCCCATTCGAGCGTCCATCTCATCATCTTTCATAAGATGGAACACTCTTCGGTCAGCTTGATGTCATCTCCCATTCCCTATATTGATAAAGTTCAAAAGTTACGGCAAATGCGTGACACCCATTAAGAAGCGGTCCACTTCTCTTGCGGCTTCCCGGCCTTCATGAATCGCCCAAACGATTAGGCTTTGACCTCGGCGGGCGTCCCCTGCTGCAAACACGCCTTCTACGTTCGTCGTATATGTTCCGTACGGAGCATTGACTTTTTTGTTGACAGTCTCTACACCAAATTGCTTTAGGACAGGCTGCTCAGGACCTTCAAAGCCAATCGCAATAAAAACTAAATCGCATGGCCAAACTTTTTCCGTACCAGGAATTTCGTTGAACACAACATTTCCGTTTGCATCCACCGTCTTTTCCATTTGAATCGTATGCAACTCTTTGACATTGCCATGTTCGTCCCCGACGATTTTTTTCGTTTGAATACAATATTGACGCGGGTCGGTACCGAATTTTGCTTTCGCTTCTTCGTACGCATAATCGAGCGTAAACACAAGTGGGAATAGCGGCCACGGATTGTCTTCGGTCCGCTTTTGTGGCAATGCAGGATGTTTTCCGAATTGAACGACGCTTTTACATTGTTGGCGAAGAGCGGTCGCGACACAGTCCGCCCCAGTATCCCCGCCGCCAATGACAATGACATGCTTACCTTTCGTATCAATCCACTTTTCTTCATCAACAGTAGAACCAAGCATTTTTTTCGTGGAAAGCGTTAAATAATCCATAGCAAAATGAACACCTGACAACTCTCTTCCTTCTATGACTAAGTCACGTTGTTTTTGAGCGCCCGTACATAAGACGACCGCATCGTATTGGGACTGAAGCTCCTCTGCGGTAATATCTTTTCCAACTTCCGTATTAGTAATAAAAGTGATGCCTTCCGCTTCTAACAGTCGAACCCGTCGCTCGACGATTTCTTTTTCAAGTTTCATATTAGGAATCCCATACATCAATAACCCACCGATTCGGTCAGCGCGCTCATAAACCGTAACGGAATGCCCCGCCTGATTTAACTGGTCTGCACACGCCAACCCAGCAGGACCAGAGCCGACAATAGCCACCTTTTTTCCAGTGCGCTTTTCAGGAATTCTTGGTTGAATCCAACCTTCCGCAAATCCTTTATCGATAATCGCCCGCTCAATGCTTTTAATGGCGACTGCTGGATCAGAAATCGCGACCGTACACGAACCTTCACAAGGCGCCGGACAAACCCGGCCCGTAAACTCTGGGAAGTTATTCGTTTTTAATAAGCGATCTAATGCTTCTTTCCATCTTCCACGATACACAAGATCATTCCATTCAGGGATTAAATTATGAATCGGACACCCAGATGTAAGTCCATTGATCTCCATTCCCATGTGACAAAAAGGGGTCCCGCAGTCCATACAGCGGGCACCTTGTCGAGCGAGTGTTTCCTCAGAAAATGGGGACGTATATTCGTTCCAATCGTCAAGGCGGGAAAGTGGATGACGTTTTACTTCTTCTTCTCGCATATATTCCATAAACCCGGTCGTTTTTCCCATTTATTCCCCTCCTTTTTCGTGAACAGCCACGCGATGAAGGAACCTGCTTATTTACACGATCGCTTCTTTTTTATGTGACTCGTTCACAACCGACTTTTTTTGTTTTGTAACAGCTTCAAAAGCCGCTAACTGAGCTTGTTCTTTCGATAAACCTGAATGTTCGAGTTGGTCGATCGTTTCCGTCATTAGCTTGTAGTTTCGTGGAATGACTTTGATAAATTTTTTCACATATTTGTCCCAATGGTCTAATAAGTGAGCGGCTTTCGTACTTCCCGTATATTGGTAGTGCTTGGCGAGCATATTGTACACAAGTTCCATTTCCTCTTTTTCTTCAAGCGATTCAAACAATACCAGTTCTCGATTTGCCGTTCGATAGAATTGCTCTTCATGATCGGCTAACACATAAGCAATTCCACCAGACATTCCGGCAGCAAAGTTTTTACCGACAGATCCGATAATCACAACCCGACCGCCTGTCATATATTCACAGCCATGATCACCTACTCCTTCAACAACCGCATGAACACCGCTGTTACGGACGCAAAATCTTTCACCAGCACGACCGCGAATGTATGCTTCACCGGATGTCGCTCCGTAAAAGGCAACGTTCCCGATAATCACATTTTCTCCTGTTGCAAAGGATGCTTCCTCTGGTGGAAGAACGATGATTTTTCCACCGGATAGCCCTTTACCTACATAGTCGTTCGCATCCCCCACAAGGGTCATTGTCATCCCTTTTGGCACAAATGCAGCGAAGCTTTGGCCAGCAGACCCGTAAAAATATAAGTTGATGGTATCTTCCGGCAGCCCTTCTTCTCCAAAGCGTTTAGAAATTTCACTACCTGCGATTGTGCCAACCGTTCGATCAATATTTCTGATATTTAAATGTAGGTCCACTTTTTTCTTAGTCTCTAATGCTGGCGTAAGAGCTGGTAAAATCGACTGAACGTCTAATGTGTTTTCGAGTCCATGATGCTTTTGACGAGCAAATGTCCGTGGTCCGTCTACTTGATAGAGTAAGCGTGATAAGTCAAGATGTTTCGCTTTCCAATGTCGTTTAGCACGTTCACTTACCTTTAAGATGTCAACGCGGCCGACCATTTCGTCCAATGTCCGAAAGCCAAGTTGAGCCATTAATTCGCGAACTTCTTGGGCAACGAAATACATGTAATTGACGACATGTTCTGGTTTTCCCATAAATTTCTCACGAAGCGCTGGATTTTGGGTGGCCACCCCCACTGGACATGTGTCTAAATGACAGACACGCATCATGACACACCCTAAGACAACGAGTGGTGCGGTCGCAAATCCGAACTCTTCAGCTCCGAACAACGCCGCCATGACAACATCTTTCCCGGTCATTAATTTACCATCTGTCTCTAAAACGACTCGATCACGCAACCCGTTGAGCATTAACGTTTGATGTGTTTCGGCAAGCCCTAGCTCCCACGGTAAGCCGGCATGCTTAATGCTCGTTTTCGGTGAAGCACCGGTTCCTCCGTCATAGCCGCTGATGACAATGACATCGGCCCCGCCTTTGGCGACACCTGCCGCAATCGTCCCAACCCCTGCTTTGGAAACGAGCTTGACACTGACACGAGCGTTGCGATTCGCATTTTTTAAGTCGTAAATGAGCTGGGCTAAATCTTCAATGGAATAAATGTCATGGTGTGGTGGAGGTGAAATGAGTTCGACGCCCGGGGTAGAACCGCGCACCTTTCCGATCCAAGGATATACTTTTTTCCCTGGCAGTTGCCCTCCTTCTCCTGGTTTAGCTCCTTGCGCCATTTTGATTTGTAATTCATCGGCATTTACTAAATAATGACTTTTTACACCGAAGCGACCAGAAGCAATTTGTTTAATGGCACTCTTCCGTAAATCTCCGTTTTCATCCGGAACGTAACGGCGAGGGTCTTCCCCACCTTCTCCGCTATTGCTTTTGCCTCCTGTACGGTTCATCGCAATCGCCAGCGCTTCATGAGCTTCCTCACTTAACGATCCATAAGACATCGCTCCTGTTTTGAAACGACGAACAATCGATTCCACCGGTTCCACTTCGTCTAATGGAATCGGTTTTCGATTTGGAACAAATTCAAACAGGTTCCGCAAAAACGTCATCCGCTCTTCATTCGCCATTTTTGAATATTGCTTGTATAATTCGTAATCATTTTTTCGGCACGCCCATTGCAATGTATGAATCGTTTTTGGATTAAACGCATGATGTTCTCCGTTTCTTCGCCATTGAAACTCGCTTCCAGAATCTAATGTGTCATCCTGGTACGCCGTCTGGAATGCCGCTTCGTGACGCATTTTCGCTTCTTTCGCGATTTCTTCTAACCCAATTCCACCAATTTGGGAGGCGGTTCCTGTAAAATATTCGTCGATGACTTCTTTTCCGATGCCGACTGCTTCAAAAATTTGGGCTCCCCGATAGCTTTGCACGGTGGAAATCCCCATTTTGGACATCACCTTCACGACCCCATCGGTTACCGCTTTTTTGTATTGGTAAACAGCCTTTTGATAAGAAAGTGAGAGGGTTCCTGTTTCGGTCATGTGTCGAATCGTTTCAAAAGCTAAATACGGATTAATCGCATCTGCCCCAAAACCGATTAATGCCGCAAAATGATGCACTTCTCGCGCTTCTCCGCATTCAACAATGATGCTAACTTTTGTTCGCGTTCCTTGTCGAATTAAATATTGATGGAGCGCACTTACTGCAAGTAAAGGCGGTATCGCTACATGATGCAGACTAACCGCTCGATCGGATAGAACTAATAAAACAGCTCCTTGTTCAATCGCTGTATCCGCTTGTTTGAAAAGCTGTTCCAATGCTTCTTTTAAATCGGAAGTAAACAATGTTGGTAATGTTGTTGAGCGAAATTCCGAATATGGATTTTCTTTTATGCCCGCGAGTTCTTCATTGGAAAGAATCGGTGAATCCAAACGAATGCGGCGCGCAGCCGTTTCATCTGGATGAAGAAGATTTCCTTCTTTTCCAAGGAGCGTCATCGTAGAAGTCACGAGGTATTCGCGAATCGCATCAATCGGTGGATTCGTTACTTGGGCAAACAACTGTTTAAAGTAATTAAACAAACTTTGCGGACGATCAGACAAAACCGCAAGAGGTGTATCGTTCCCCATGGCACCGGTCGGATCTTTTCCATCTTTGATCATCGAAAGCATCATTTTTTCTACGTCTTCATACGTATAACCAAACGCTTTTTGTAATTGAACAAGGTTCGTTATCTTTTCTGTAACGGATGGGATATGGAAATCATCCAGCGTGACTAGTTGATTATTCACCCATTGGCGATACGGTTTTTCATTGGCCACCTCATGTTTGATTTCTTCATCGGAAATAATTCTTCCCTCTTCAAGGTCAATGAGAAGCATTTTTCCAGGACTTAACCGCTCTTTGTACAAAATATTTTCAGGTTCCACATCAATGACGCCTACTTCGGACGAAAAAATGATATAATCGTCTTTAGTAACATAATAACGAGCAGGTCTGAGGCCGTTGCGATCTAAAATCGCGCCAATTTGCTTCCCATCTGTAAATGAAATCGCTGTTGGACCATCCCAAGGCTCCATTAAACAACTGTGATATTCATAAAACGCTTTTTTGTCATCATCCATTTCACTGTCCCAAAACCATGGCTCAGGAATCAACATCATCGCGGCATGGGCTGGCTTTTTCCCTGCCAGTACCAAAAATTCAAATGCATTATCTAAAATGGATGAATCGCTTCCGTTCATGTCCAAAATCGACTTGATTTTTTCTAAGTCCTCACCAAAATATTCAGAAACAAATTGTTTTTCCCTCGCGTTCATCCAGTTAATATTTCCACGAAGTGTATTGATTTCACCATTATGGATTAAATAGCGATTCGGATGAGCACGTTCCCAGCTTGGGAAGGTATTCGTACTAAAACGGGAGTGAACAAGCGCAAATGCCGATTGAAAGCGTTCATCTTGCAAATCTAGGTAAAACTCGTCTAATTGATCAGGTGTTAACAATCCTTTGTAGACGATGGTACGACTGGATAGACTGGCGAAATAAAATTCGTTCGACATCACCAGCTTTTCGGCAAGCTTTCGAATCACATACAACTTTCTTTCAAAAGAAAGGTCGTCTGTTAGTTTGTCGTTGGCGCCAATAAACACTTGACGAATAAACGGTTTACTTTCTTTTGCTAATTTTCCGAGTTTTTCGACATTTACTGGTACAGTCCGCCATCCTAATACGATTTGTCCTTCTTTTTCGATAATTTCGTTGATTTTTTGTTCATAGGTTGTCCGTTCATCCTCGTTTTCTGGGAAAAAAATCATCCCAACCCCATATCGTCCCGCTTCTGGAAGATCGATATGAGTACACACATTATGAAAAAACTCGTGAGGAATTTGAACCATTATTCCTGCGCCATCCCCAGTTTCCGGGTCGCTTCCTTGTCCCCCACGATGTTCTAATTGCCGTAACATATGAATTCCTTTCTTCACGATATCATGGGACGGCTTTCCTTTTAGATGAGCATATAACCCAATCCCACAAGCATCATGTTCAAACTCAGGACGGTAGAGACCTTGTGCTTTAGGTAATCCATACCGTTTCGTCATTTATCTCCCCCCATTCGTTTCACCGTTACGCCTGTAATAATCATTTTAATTTTCAAAATTTATATAAACAATATATAATTCAGATTAAATCAATCTCATTTTGAGATGAATCGTAAGGAGTGTCCGTAGATGGAACTAAGACAGCTCATTTATTTTGTAGAAGTAGCGAAAAGAGAACACGTTTCTGAAGCAGCCGATACACTCCACGTGGCCCAGTCCGCGATCAGTCGCCAAATTGCTAATTTAGAGGCCGAGTTAGGGGTCCAATTGTTTGAACGAGAAGGACGAAATGTCAAGCTAACACCAATTGGAAAGTATTTTTTACCCCATGCCGAAGCGGTGTTACGAGCGGTCGAAAACGCCAAGCAGCAAATTGAGGAATATTTAGATCCCGAACATGGGACGATTAAAATTGGATTTCCGTCCAGTTTAGCCAGTCATACGCTGCCAATGGTGATTTCCTCCTTTAAAGATGAACATCCAAATGTCAAATTCCATTTACGTCAAGGATCGTATCATTTTTTAATCGAAGCGGTGAAAAATCGAGAGCTCGATTTAGCGTTTATCGGCCCCGTTCCAACGGATGAGAAAGAACTAAAAGGAGAAATTTTATTTATGGAGTCCTTTGCTGTACTATTGCCCCTTCACCATCACTTAGCCAAACGTGAGCGTTTAGCGTTAAATGAACTGCGCAATGAACCGTTCGTTACCTTTCCGAAAGGGTATGTACTTCATACCATCGTCATTAATGCTTGCCGACAAGCCGGTTTTTCTCCGATCATCTCCTCGGAAGGAGAAGATTTAGACGCGATCAAAGGACTGGTATCAGCTGGAATTGGGGTCACCCTTCTGCCAGAAAACACATTTTATGACACGATGCCTCGCTACACGGTCAAAATTCCGATTGACATGCCCCAAGTGAAACGAAATGTTGGGGTCATTTATTCTACTCGCCATAACCTCGCTCCGTCTGTTAAAGTGTTTTATGATTTTGTTAAACAATTTTTCTCAAGGTTGCAGCAGTATCAATAAAAAATACACCAACATAAAGGGACAGGTTGTACTGTCTCTTCTTAAAGGCTCTACCCTAAATTAACTGTGGATAACTTTTACTGTTATTTTATTCATCGGTGTGCCAATGGAAATTGTTATAAATGGCTGTTAAACGATACTGTTGATATTTATACATTCCGCTTGTGGCGGACGCTTTCCGTGGGCAAGCCGCAACCCGCTTCCCTCGCTACGCTCAAGTAAGGGTCTTGCCTGGCTTCTTGTTCACGCTGGAGTCGCCGCCTTTCGCTTCATGTGTTTAACTTGCTAAAAATCAACAATGACATATAACATATCCTTCTTAAAAGAAAGAAAAGATGAAAATAAATAGTTTTCTTTACCCGACTCCCCTTTTTTATTTCTCTTATTTATAAAAAATTTTTCCTTTAAATCACAACCATGTAAGCGTTATCTTGAAAAGGAAATAAAAAACACTTATTGACAATGATTTACTTAGATATTAAGATTGATATCAAATTCAATACGAAAGACCGCTTATCAAGAGAGACCGAGGGAACAGGCCCGATGACGTCCGGCAACCTCCTAATTATAGGAACGGTGCCACATCCTGCAGAATGGCTTCCATTCTGAAAGATAAGTCGTGTACATAGATACCGATGCCTCTTTCTGAATGGAAGAGGCATTTTTTGTTATTTTTGTAGTTATATAAATTTTTTGATTGTTAAAACATCTCAAACCGATAGGAGTGAGCAATTGGATGATTGCGATTAAAGACTTAGTAAAAGTGTATACGACCAAACATAAACAAGTCGTTGGTGTCGATCACGTTTCGTTAACCATCAACAAAGGAGAAATCTTTGGCATCGTTGGCTATAGCGGTGCAGGAAAAAGTACCCTATTGCGCTGCATAAACCTTTTAGAACGGCCTACGTCGGGGAATGTCATCATCGATGGAGTCGATTTAACGTCTTTAAATGAAAAGGAATTGCGTAAAGCCCGATTAAAAATAGGGATGATTTTTCAGCATTTCCATCTTGTTAGCTCGAAAACAGTATTCGAAAATATCGCCTTTGCCTTAAAAGCGGCGAAAAAATCAAAAAGTGAAATTGAAAAAAGAGTAACGGAACTGTTGGAGATGGTTGGTCTTGCGGATAAACGAGATGCCTATCCTTCCCAATTAAGTGGTGGACAAAAACAGCGTGTCGGTATTGCCCGAGCTTTAGCCAATGAACCATCTGTTCTTTTATGCGATGAAGCCACATCAGCCCTTGATCCAAGTACGACCAAGTCGATTTTGTCCTTGTTAAAAAAGATTAATCGAGAACTTGGCATTACAATCGTGTTAATTACACATGAGATGGAAGTCGTGAAAGATATTTGCGACCGGATTGCTGTGATGCAGGATGGAAAAGTCATTGAATTAGGCACCGTTTATGAAATTTTCACCAATCCGAAAGAAGAATTAACCAAATCGTTTATCGAAAGTGTGATTCAATTTGACCTTCCGGAACACCTGTTACAAAAACAGACTGGAACGATTGTCAAAATACAGTTTAAAGGGGAGATCGCGGAACAGGCCGTTGTTTCGGATATGCTGCAAACATTTAAGGTGAGAGGAAATATTTTGCACGGGAAAATTGAGTACATTCAAGACTTACCAATAGGGATTTTTATTATGGAACTAACCGGCGATCCTCAAGAAGTTCAAAAAGCCATTGAATATATTTCTCATCGAACAAGTGGATTGGAGGTGATTGGAAGTGCTGCTTGATTCATTGCTAAACTTACTTCCTGAACTAAACAAAGCGTTTTTAGAAACACTTTATATGGTAGCCATTTCTCTTTCCATCGCCTGTTTACTAGGTCTACCATTAGGAATTTTGTTATTTGTCACCGACAGGGGGCTGTTTTTAGAAAATAAGACCATCCAATCAACCCTCGGATTTGTCGTCAATATGGTTCGTTCCATTCCGTTTGTTATTTTACTAGTGGGACTTTTACCATTAACGAAACTCATCGCCGGAACCACGATCGGACCGACGGCTGCTTCTGTTTCCTTGTCCGTCGCAGCGATTCCGTTTTTTGCGAGAATCGTAGAAACGTCGTTGCGGGAAATTGATAAAGGCGTTATTGAAGCAGCGGTTGCGGTTGGGGCGACGCCATGGATGATTATAAAAGATGTACTCCTACCTGAAGCCCGTCCTGGAATTATGCATGGCCTTACCATTACCACGATCAGTTTAGTAGGATATTCTGCTATGGCTGGTATTGTAGGTGGTGGAGGAATTGGAGACTTAGCCATCCGCTTCGGGTATTACCGCTACGATAATACCGTCATGATTACGACAATTGTCATATTAATTTGTCTTGTTCAACTCATTCAGTTTCTTGGCGACCATATCGCTCGTCTAGTAGATAAGCGATAATGACGTTAAAAAATAAATCTATTGCATTACATATCCTAGGGGGTACAGACATGAAAAAATTTTCGATCATTCTCATTTTACTTTTATCGATTGGACTTCTAGCTGCTTGCGGAAGCAACGAAACTTCGTCGAATGCAGCCGAGAAAAAAGAACTTACCATTGGAGCGACATCCGGTCCTTACAGTGACATGGTTCGTAAAGCGATTCAACCGATTTTGGAAAAGAAAGGCTATAAAGTCAAAGTCGTTGAATTTAGCGACTACATTCAGCCAAACTTAGCGCTTGCAAATGGTGACTTAGACGCGAATCTGTTTCAGCATAAAATTTATATGGAAAAGTTTGCTGAAGAACATCATTTAGACCTATCGGAAGTGATTATCGTTCCTACGGCTCCGATGGGAATTTACTCTCATAAATTTAATTCATTAGACGAAATTGAAGAAGGTAGCGAAATTGCGATTCCGAACGACCCAACAAACTTAGCACGAGCTCTATTAATCTTAAAAGATGCCGGACTAATTACGCTTGATTCATCCGCAAACCCATTAACGGTTTCAGAAAAAGACGTAAAAGAAAATGTAAAAAACCTACAATTTAAACCAATTGAAGCTGGCCAGCTGCCTCGGGCTGTAGAAAGTGTGGACTTAGCGGCTGTTCCAGGAAACTACGCGTTAGCGGCTAAAATGAATTTACTTGATGCCCTTGAATTAGAGAACATGCCAGATGACTACCGAAATCGCGTCGTCGTTAATACGAAAGATTTAGACAAACCATTTGTCAAAGACATTAAAGAAGCCGTTGAATCCGAGGAGTTTGAACAAGTCATCGATAAAGATTTCCAAGGCTTCGGAAAACCGCAATGGATGTTAAATCGATAATAAACTTCCTTTAGCGAAGCGCCGCATGGTTGCGGTGCTTTCCTTATCTTTATAAACAATTAGGAGTGATTCGATTGGACCTGTTAGAAGTGCGTGGTGCACCGAATGATTATGTATGTGAAAGCGGAGTGATCCAGCACCTTGAACCATTCCTGAAAAGATATGGTTTTAAGAAAGCTTTTATCATCTGTGGACAGAGATCATGGAACGCCGTTGAACCTTATTTCCCGAAAGACCGAACATTATCTTATTCCTTTTTTCGTTATCATGGAGAATGTTCTCTACCAGAAATCGAACGGTTATCCTCCCATTGTATCGATTATGATGTCATCATTGGAATTGGCGGTGGAAAAGTACTCGATTTAGCAAAAGCTGTCGCCAATCAAGTACGATTAGACGTCGTATTAATACCAACACTCGCATCGACGTGTGCCGCTTGGACCCCGTTGAGCGTTATTTATGATGATAACGGAACGTATGTAAGATACGATATCTTTCCTAAATCCGCTACGCTTGTTTTAGTTGATCCCAACATGTTGTTACATTCACCTGTCGCCTACCTCCGAGCAGGTATAGCTGACACGTTAGCGAAATGGTATGAGGCCGATTGTATCATTCGGCAACTCCCATCCCCTCCCCTTTCCATAAAAATTGCGCACCAAACAGCGTATTTATGTAAAACAACATTACTCGAACACGGTCCAAAAGCGATCAACGATTTTTTAGAAAAGCGTGACTCGTTCTCCTTTCGACAAGTAATAGAAACGAATATCATGGCCGGCGGGATGGTTGGTGGATTTGGTGATCGATATGGACGAGTAGCGGGAGCTCATTCTGTTCATAACGGGCTAACAAAAGTATCATCTACTCATCATTTACTTCACGGAGAAAAAGTCGCTTACGGCATTTTGATTCAGCTAGTTATCGAGAATCATTGGGATGAAATCCACAGGCTTCTCCCCTTCTATCAAGCGTTACAGCTCCCAATTACATTTCAACAGCTTGGTTTACCGAATGAAAAAGAAGTCTTACACACCATTGCCGAGGCCATTGTTCAACCAGAAGAGTCCATCCATTTAATGAATGTCATTATCAATAAAGAAACAATGGTGGAAGCTTTTTATCAACTAGAGGAATTTGCAAGTAATTATAAAAACAAGGAGAGACATGCACTTTAGAAAGTGGGGTTTCTCCTTTTTTTATACCAAAATGTTAAAAAACGTAATTTTGCGCCAATTAGCCAATATTACCTTTTTGTGGACTTGCCCATATGAAATAAAGATATCCCAAGAATGCACGTTCATGTTTGTGAATGATTAAATTTGATTGCTTGACAATATTTATGATATCCCGATTTTGATGACATCCAATAGCTTTAACGGCAAAATCATCAAGTTTCATTTGAATCCATGCCAGTGCCGGGACGGAAAATAGTCCATGCTCCATAAGTAATACCTGACCATCTTCCTTACACCATTGACTAAAAAGATTTAAAACCTGAATTGGATCTTCATAACTACATAAAGAACCCGATGATACAATGGTATCAAAGGAATTCTCAGGAAAGTTCAGACTTTCTACATCGGATAGCACAAATTCAGCATTAACCCCATGTTCAATGGCTGCTTCTTTCGCTTGTTCAATCATTTTAGGACTGAAATCTACTCCTACGTACTCTATGCTTTTCGGAAAGAAAGCAAAATTCATTCCAGCTCCAACAGCTACTTCAAGAGTTTTTCCTTTGACAGACTGGAACATTTTCTTCCGCCATATATTTTGTTCCTGTTTTTTACGTTTTTTTGCGTATTTAGAAGCCTGTTTGTTGAATTTTTGTATTAATTTTGTTTTTTCCATAATCCAAAACTCCTTCTGATACTTAACATATCACTATATTTAAGTACGTGAAATTGAACAAACTGGTTCCTTTTTCCACGTTATAGAATCTGCCTTTAATGTTGTAAGTTGTAAATTAACAGCTCCCCTGCTCCCCGTTTTTCTCCAACCACTCCCATTCCCCCTAGTTGATTCATTACATAATTGGACTTCATGAAATTTTCCAATTATATTTAATAAGTACGGTATTTCCAAAGGAGGACTGGCATTGTTTACGTTAAAAAATGTCAAGATAAAAGAGATTCTATCCATTGACGAACTGATCATCCCTTCCCATACGGTGACATGTATATACGGCCCGAGCGGAAGTGGTAAGTCAACACTGTTAAAGCTTCTAAATCATTTACATAGCCCTGATGAAGGAAATATCTATTTTAATGGGAAATCATTATTCGAAATGGATCCGATTGAACTCCGTAGAAAAGTGGTCATGGTCCCGCAAACGCCAACGATTTATGAGGGAACGGTGAAAGATAATCTTATAATCGGTTGTAAGTTTGCAGAAAAACCCATTCCATCAGATTATGAATTAGAAAACATACTAGCCACGGTTCATTTGCGTAAACCGTTAGATGAAGATGCCGACACCCTTTCTGGCGGGGAAAAACAACGACTAGCGCTAGCACGGGCGTTACTGATACATCCCGAGGTCCTTTTATTAGACGAGCCGACTTCGGCGTTAGATGAGGAAACCGCAAGTTCCGTCATCTTTGATGTGATTCAACTTTATCAGCAACATAAGAAAACGATTATCATGATCACGCATTCAAAAGATTTGCTGAAAAAAATACATGGAAATATGATTGATATAACAAAATATAGCTTAATCCTTCAAAAAGATCATTAAGAAAATAAGGGGGGATTCCATGGAAGGTATTATCGATTTGACCTTTTGGCAAATGGCCACTGCTTATCTATTTATTGTCGTTTTACTAATTATTTTAAAAATCAAAGGAATACCACGAGAAAAAGAAGTACTCATATCCACCATTCGCATGACGCTCCAATTAATGTTGGTCGGATATTTACTTCAATACATATTTGATCATCCAAACCCATGGATCACGTTATTGATTATCGGAATTATGCTTGTGTTTGCTATTTTTAATGTGTATAATCGGTCCAAAATCACACTTTCCTTTTCGATGAAAAAAGCTATTGCCCTTTCTATGGGCATCGGGATTCTGTGCAGTATCTGTTACTTTATTTTTATCGTCATACGTTTATCGCCATGGTATGAACCGAGATACTTTATCCCGCTTGCCGGGATGATTATCGGAAATTCGATGACAGGTATTTCCTTAGGAGTCAATACTTTAATACAAGGATTTCAATCCGATCGAGCACGCATTGAAGAAGCGCTCATGCTTGGAGCGACTCCTCGATTAGCAGCCAAACCTATCGTCAACCGGGCATTTGATGAAGCGATGCTGCCGACGATTAACTCAATGGTCGGAATGGGAATTGTCTTTCTCCCCGGGATGATGACTGGTCAAATTTTATCCGGTACCTCTCCCCTCGTCGCGGTCGAATACCAAATCGCGATCATGCTCGGACTCGTTGGAAGCGTCTCGTTAACAGTTCTTTTGTATCTTTACTTAGGGTATCAAACATTTTTTAATAAGAGGTGCCAATTGAAATACAACATGGATGAGTAGATTTCATATAAAAATCTTATATAAAAAACAAAAGTTGGTAAATAATAAAGGACTTCTAATTTGCTTTATTAGAAGTTCTATTTTTATCTCTTTCCCAGTTAATAACAAATACTAAAGCAAATAGTTGGCATACCAGTCCAGCTATCCACCCGATAAGCGGGAATATTCAATGTATTCCTTTAATGCCAACCCACCTGCTATAAAAGAAGTACCTATAAAATAAATACGATTGTTCATTTCTGATTCTTATTCATTTTTCCTCCCTCAACGTTTTACCAAACAATTTAATACCTTTGTTGAACGATAAAAGTCTTAATATTGATACGTTCTTAATGAATAATAAGTTTCATTAATTGGAAATAAACTAGTTGGATTTTATCAAATATCAACAGAGTAAGTTAACTTAGCCATAAAAAAAAGAGCGTGTAATCGGAAAATTTATCCGCTACATAGCTCTTTTTCTTTTTAGGCGATAAGCTTCTCACCTGCTTTATAATATCTTACGAATTAGAAAATTGTCTTCAAGTAATAACCAATTTTGTGGGTATGGATAACCAAGGACCCAATAGCTAATTCCACGCAGACCGTAATCCTTCACCGTATCAAATTTGGCCTGGGCACTTCGGGCATCTTCAAACCATACTTCATGCGTACGTCCTTGACTATCGACATACCGGTAAAACGGCGTTTCAGCTGTCCCATCATATTGGATCGTCGCTCCATAGCGTATTGCCCGCTCTACAGCTTCCTGCGGACTAAACGTTTCAGCCTCTTGTCCTTTTACATGAGGAAGGAGCCAGTCGCGGGCGTACACTTGGAACCCCATAAAAATTTTGTTTCTTGGGATGACCGTAACCGCATAATCAAGAACACGTTTAATTTGGTTAAGTGGTGAAATCGCTTGAGGAGGACCTAATCGATAACCCCATTCATACGTCATTAACACCACAAAGTCCACAATTCTTCCATGGGCAGGATAATCATGCGCTTCATATAAAAGCCCTTTTTGATCGCCACTGGTCTTCGGAGCAACAGACGTTGAAACAAAAAATCCTTCCGGATGAAGTATGTCTACTGATCGTTGCAGAAATTGATTATACAACTCGCGATCCGCCGGATAGACGTTTTCAAAGTCAATGTTTAAACCTCGATAGCCTTTTTCTTTCATCGTATTGACAATATGGGTTAACAGTTGATTTTGTAGATTCACATTTGAAAGGACTGTTCTCGCCAACCGGGATCCGGGATCTTTGTACGTAAAATTTGTAATACACATCATTGGAACAACTTTCTCTGCTATGGAAGCTTGGATGATGGCGGTGTCATTAATCGGATCTAGTCCGCCATCTTCCCTAATAAGGTAAGCAAAAGGGGATGCGTATGTTAAATAACGGCCTACTTCCCGGACTTGACGCCCCCCTTCTTCTCCCATTTGATACGTAAAGGCGTTTACATCAATGGCAGGTTTATATAAAGGGATCGTTAAAACCGTTCCAGGATAAATGAGACTTGGATTTGTAATTTGATTTACCCGAATGATTTCTTGAACGGTGGTACCATAACGCTGGGCAATTTCCCATAACGTATCCCCAGGTTGAACCGTATGGGTTCTTGCAGGAATTACCAAAACGGAGCCGGGATAAATCAGGGAAGGGTCACTGATTCGATTGGCCTGAACAATCGCTTCAATCGATGTTCCATATCGCCTGGCGATCATCCATAATGTCTCTCCTGGACGGACTGTATGATATTTAAAAGGTGTTGGTATAACTAGTGCTTGGCCACCGACCAACCGATTCGGATCTGTCAACTGGTTGGCAGTTACAATTTGATCAATGGTAACACCGTAACGCTGTGCAATCAACCATAAAGTTTCCCCTCTTTGGACCACATGGATTTGCATCCGCATCTCTCCCTAGCTAGTAAAGTTCGATTTTTTCTCATAAACGTGGTTTTTTTCACATAAAATTTAGATTTTTTCCCATAAAAGTTCAATTTTTTCTCATAAATTTTGGATTTTTTCTCATAAGTAATGTGTCTTGCCCTAATTATTGAGTATTTTCTCGTAAACGTCGGGGGTTTTCTCCTTTATATCTACTATATTCCTTTCCTTTGCTTTTATTAGCAAGGTCTAATGAAATTCAAACAACAAATGATGACTAGCAAAAATTAAAATGAATGTTCGATTTAATCGAGGGTACCTGTTTAATGAAGGTTTGAGAACTTTAAGCAAAAAAAAACAGAAGGATTCATCTAAATGTCCTTCTGAGGAATCTTAAACGGACAATGTTATGGAAAAATGAATAAACCTTTTTAATTTAATGTATTGGCCTTTACTGGTAATTGGATCACCCACGGTTCTCCTGTCCAATCATTTTTGTGGAAATCACGACGCTTAATGACGACTTTGTTTTTATAAACCTCAACTATTAGTCCCTGGCTAATGTATTGATATCCTGGAGGCAGTTCTCCTAGAAGAAAGCCAATCCCTGTTGTGATATAACTTACAGAAGAAGTCCCAACTGATGTAAAGTCTTTTCGATATAAGGTTCTAGGGTCGTATAACGGGTAATGCGAATGGCCGGAAAAATGGATAACTTGCGGATATTCCTTTAACGTATTGTAAAGAAGTTCTCTATTCAATTCAGTAGTCGAATTACTACCAATTACTGTATTTTTAATTGGTTGATGTTGAAAAACAAATATTGGTTTTTTCGGGTCATCCTTCGCGGCTTGTTCTAACTGCTCACCAAGCCAATTAATTTGTTTTGTGGAATAATAGCCTTTTGTTAATCCGTTCTCCGGACCAAGAATGATGAAATGGTAACCTTTGATCACCTTATGATCATAAATGGAATCCATACCTGTTTCAGCTAGGAACCTTTTTTGAGCGTCTGCTTCTGATAATCCATTCCAGTATTCGTGATTTCCAATGGTGAACAGGGAAATAGCTTGTGGTTGTTTTTTTACATCATAAAGTGAAAAGAATCGGTCATATTCTTCCTTTAACCCTTTGTCCGTTAAATCACCAACTACCACAAAAGCATCTTGTTTTGGTGCTTGCTCATTTAGCTGCTCCAGCGCTTCCTGAAACTTTTGCATATCCATTGTCCCGCTTTGCTTAATATGTATATCACTAATCACAGGAAACACAAGTATAGGTTCCTTTCTGCTCTTGCTTAACTTTTCTTCAGATTGTACATTCCACGAGAACATACATAAAACAATACTAATTACGATGAGAGCGACCCAGAGTTGTTTCGGTTTTTTAAAAAATTTACTTTCCATAAAAATAACCTCCCGTTTGCTAGATTCCCCTCATCGTAAAAACTCCTAAATCTATTCGATAGGTTGCGGTGATGATCATATTTTATTAACTGCTTTTCAGTACTTTTTCTTGCTGATCTATAAACTGTTGTTTATTTATTTATTTTACGTAATTTTTGAATATCTAATCGAATGAATATTCTTTTATTAAATAACTTGACAACTTCTATGTCCCATTGAATTGAGCCTATCCCTTCGTTCAAGTTAATTTCCTTTATTTTTGAGAGCATCCTACACCGGTGTCATTATAGATTTGCCTATAAGCAAAAACGTAAAAACCTCTTCAGCACGTTCCTGAAGAGGTTTTTCATGAAACTTCACTTAATCATTTTTCTCTTTTTCCCGCCGTATCGCTTCTGCCAACTCTTGCGATAAAGAATTTTTATAAGTTTCCGCTGATTCTTCTCCTTCGTCTTTGATCTCAATAACGCTACCTTGGATATATGGTTCTTTTTCTTGCATTTTTTTCACCTCATGAGTAGTTTGCGTCATAAAGAAGGTGATTTATATGTAAAAAAATGTTAGGGACACTTTTTTTATTCGCGTAGAAAATTGAAGTAAGAATGTGTTCATGTATGGAATCATTTTCTACAGAGTCAAACAACCCCTTTGCATAACCCTCCCGAGATTAGAAAAAACTACGATTGTAATCAAGGAGGGATGATAATGGACGATAAAACGAAAAAAGGTATAAAAAACCTTGAATTCAAAGCTACTCCAGAAGACCTTGCTACTGAAAAAAGAGCAAGAAACAACAAAGGCCAACAGCGTGCACCGAAAATGTAGCAACTTATCTAATATTAAAAATCCGAGGACCACATTACCTCGGATGTTTTTCGTCAAAATTTTAAAGGTGACTGACATGCATAATAATGAAAAGCGAAACCTATATTTGAACTTGGCAGTAGTAGTAATCACTAACTTTTGTTTTTTGTTTTTTTAGAAAATTATGGAATTCCTGAGTAACTTCTATTTGCTGTTTAAAGATTAAAATATAAATAAAGACAGTGCTATTAGGTATATAAGAATATACACCCCAGAAGCTATTCTTCCGAAAGTCGTAATACAACCTTTGTCTTCTCTTAAAAATATTAAATATAATATACTCAAAACAACCATTAACATATACAATGGTGAAACAGCAAGTTGAGCAAATTCATTAGCCATATGTTAATTCACCCTTATTAAAGTGCTAATCCCTATTTTATCACTACTTTATTCACTATCGTTAGTCTAATAAGAAAAGGAGCTGCCATAACAGCCCCTTGTTAAGCACTTGCGCCCTTTTCTGGAATAACTTGTGTTTTGTGTTTTTGCTCAACTTCTATTATTAGCTATTATTTTTTCTTTCTCTTTCCGCTTTTTTCCTGGCTTTATTACTTTGTACAAACTCTGCGCCAAATTCTGTATCGGCTGATTTACTTCCTCCAGTATGTGGCTGATTTCGATTATTATTACGGTTTGTCACTGTTACTTCTCCTTTCATAGACATAACATAGTGTTGAAAAATCTACCGTCTTAAGAATATCTGA
The DNA here is from genome assembly GCA_017656295.1 of Bacillus sp. (in: firmicutes). Taxonomy (NCBI): domain Bacteria; kingdom Bacillati; phylum Bacillota; class Bacilli; order Caryophanales; family Bacillaceae; genus Bacillus; species Bacillus sp. (in: firmicutes). Next base: position 184,965 of record JACDOC010000004.1, read on the forward strand.
TGATGCCTACTTAACTTCCTAAAAAACTTAAGATTTCAGTAGCTCCTTTGTATTTTTTGTTTTTTTCATCGAAAATTATTCCTTAAATGATAAAGCATTCATCGCTTATTTTGTTCTTTAGCTAAATGCTTTGTTAGCACAAGAAGCTATAGAAGCTGTCGCATCGACAACTCCTGTTATGCCATTCTTACGCCCGTTTGTTGAACAAGATACGACGAATTTCTCTTAACGCAGTTAGAAAAAACAATTCCCTCTAACACTTGAAAGGTGATATCGAGATATTTCTCAGTGAGGTAATACCAGGGGTTCCTCCTGCAAATCAACCCAACCTGTAGCCCTCTCTATAAATCCTATGCTCATTATCACATAAATGAAAAGACAATGTAATTTTTCAGAAAACGGGGTGTAAAAAAGTTGCGTTAAAATGAGGAAGAGATAACCTATCTATACGGCGGGAAGGTGTTTTCATGGATGAAATGATGAAAAAATCGTACATACAGAAATCCCTTGAAGAATGGAAGGAAGATATTTCTGAAGTATTAAACCAGATTGACCAAGAATATGAGGAAGTCAAACAAGAGTTAAGAGTTTACTCATATAAATACAGCATTACAAAGCAAGTGATTCAATCGACAGTGAACGAAGAAATCATTGAAACGATTCGCCAGCGTTACCATAAACCATTTGAAGAGAAATATGAAGAACTGAAAGAATCTATTCGTGATTTAGAAGAGAAAAGACGTGTTTTCCAAATGTTTGTAGATAAAATTGACGAAGTCACCCGGAAGGAAACGGCTAAGTCAGTGTGACGTATATATAATATTTTTGAACCCTCATAATTTAGACTTTTCACCCCAGAAACGTAGCCACACTGGGAATTCCTCTATTCATCAAGTTGATATACAAACCGGATGCGGTACATATACAAACAAGAGTCAACAATACAGTTGGCTCTTTTTTATTATTTATATCCTGGGTTTCAAGAGTACGTAAGCCGCCAATGTAGCAGAGATTAATACAGCAAATACTTTTCTTTATTTCATCCAAATACCTCTTTCTTCATCTCTCAAATTCCAAAAGTAATCTTCTCCAAAATTCCTCATTTTTCATTTGAATTTTTCGAAATGGTTAAAATATGGTTCTGTTCAATAAAACGTGCTTGATTCTTCCTCTATCGCTAAATTTTCGAAAGCGTGTCCGTCATCCCCTGCGTGATCGCAAAACACACAATTTTAGCACAAATAAACCGCAACTTTATACCGAATAAAATTTGACCCGTAACTCAATGGACTTCTATATTTTTTTCGTTACAACTACCCGTAAAATTGTAATAATTGTTCACTAATTGGACACATTAAAATTAATACAAATTATTGAAAGGAGAAAAAAACATGTTAAAAAAATTTCTATATTCATTTTACGCTTTATCATTGATAGTAATGCTTCTTGGGATGGATGATGTCTACGCTCAAAATAACAATAATGACATGAATAATCAAGTTGCAGACAATGCTGATGACGATAATGATTGGGGTTGGATTGGTTTACTAGGTTTGGCAGGATTATTAGGGCTAAGAAGAAGAGATGACCGAAGAGATTAGGGTCTAATATAGAATTATGTTTAAGAAACCTTTGAGACTGTAGACAAAATTAGGTTCAGATAATATTCTGATCCCTATTTGTCTAGAGCCTGAGGGCCAACCTTTAAAGGTTGGCCCTTTCTTCTTTCTTTTAACACAAAAAAAGGAAAACACTTTTGAATTCCTGGTAATAATGTTAGTTACCGAACAAACATTAATAGGAGGTTTTCACGTGTTTTCCGTGTTACTAGAATTCCCAGAATTTGAAGTTGTTAATTAAGAAACTTTTCCAACTCATTATTTAGGTCATGTAGAGACAAAAGTAGAAGAAGAACGATGCGCTCATTGTGGCTTTATCTCCTCTCATTCGTCCACGACAAGAAAAATACGGGATTTATCTGTACTATAACTAAAGTATTTAATTTAGTTTTAATCATCTTGGGTTTAGCATCCTTATCCGTTTTCAAAATAAAATATACTCTTGGACATTTTCGTGATGAATTTGCTAAATTCAATACCCTTGGATTGATCAAACCATATAAGGAATCCTGCAACTGACTGTAAATATCCTTTCACCGGATTTTCACTTTTTCTCACATTCAACAAATATTGCTGAAATTTTTCAAGATTACCTCACACCTCTATTACCTATGTTGAATTTGTTCGTTTTTATTATATTGAATTTTTGTTCTGTTTATTTATAGGTGCAATGTTCCTGCTGATCTTGATTATAACTTGTTTATTTGGGGTAAGATGGAGGAAAAAACGATGTGAAGGTGCAAGTTGGAATGGCGCGTATATGCACGAAGGAGGATCATATGACTGCTGAGAACGTGAATTTAAAAAATCATTCAAATTATGCAACTCGCTCTGCATACTCGGTTCGTAATCTATGGTCGGGCTTCCTATTCGGCCTTGGTCTAGTCGCCTTTATCGATGAAACTGTTTTTCATCAACTTCTGCATTGGCATCATTTTTATGACAAGTCCACGTCCGATATTGGACTAATCTCAGATGGCTTGTTTCACGCTTTTAGTTGGTTTGCGACAATCGGGTCCTCGTTTATGTTCGCCGATCTACTCCGACGAAACGCATTGTGGCTCACTAGGTGGTGGGGAGGGGTGTTGCTCGGGGCAGGAATATTCCAGTTATACGACGGTACAATCCAGCACAAGCTAATGCGGTTGCACCAAATTCGCTACAATGTGAATATTTTCCCCTATGACTTGACATGGAATATCATAGCCATTGCCATGATTGTAGCTGGTACCATCCTTATTGTCCGTACACGACGCAGATCACAACAACCGGGAGAGACTGTTTCAAATGAACATCAATGATCACATTCATCACGGCGATGGAACTCATATTTATCACGCTGATGGGATAGTATCCCAGCTACTCTTGGCACTGCCGTTTTTACTTGTATTGGTTATATATATCCTTGCTGTGTTTGTATCCAGTCTCCGCAACAAACAATGGCCACTATATCGTACTGCCTTCTGGGTTTTCGGAGTTCTCTGCGCGGTTACCGCAGTTGTCGGCCCCCTAGCGAATCGTGCCCATATGGATTTCACAGCGCACATGCTCGGACATTTGTTCCTTGGAATGCTTGCTCCACTCCTTATGGTGCTAGGTGCACCTATGACTCTTGTCCTACGAACACTCAATGTGACTCTAGCACGACGTCTTTCACGTGTGCTGAAGAGTTGGCCAGTTCGTATTCTTAGTGATCCAATTGTCGCATCCTTCCTCAACGTCGGAGGGCTATGGATACTCTATACGACCGATTTGTACGCTGCTATGCAGCAAAATATTCTACTTCATGTATTGATACACGTACATGTCTTTTTTGCCGGCTACCTCTTCACAGTGTCCATGATTTATATTGACCCGACACCACATAGGTCTAGCTTCGTCTACCGTGCAATTGTGTTGGTGATTGCTTTAGCTGGCCACAGCATCTTATCCAAGTACATCTATGCTCATCCACCTAATAACGTGCCGACAGCACAAGCAGAAATGGGAGGAATGCTAATGTACTACGGTGGCGACGCCATTGACGTTATTCTTATCTTCATATTTTGCTTTCAATGGTTTAGAGCCACCAGGCCTCGAGCGTCGATGGCCATGGCTCAGTACTCGAAATTAACAAATTAATCGAAGTTAATTTTTCTGATTGTCTGATATGGGTTAAGGAAAGAAAAGCAAAGACCGTAGTGTTCCTTTCCCTCTATATTTAAGGAATTACTTGACAGTAATATTTTAATTATTTCAGTTGCCAGATCTGCCATTCTATCTTTTGTGATTCCGAGCTATATCATGAGTGCATCCAGTCGGTTCATTCAATATAGTCTAATCTTATTAGCTGGTATCTTAAGTAATTTTGTTAATGGTTGCAATCGCACTGGTCATTATTCATCTAGTCGGCATTACATTCCCGAAAGGATGAATAAAATTAAATTTCGATACAGATACTTTACTTGGATTGTGTAATTCCCTTGATATAGGAGCTAAGGCACGATATAACATCTAAACTCCTCTTCAAGGAGTAAATTCTTTGGATTTTACAAAAACGATAAGGAGTGTTTTTATGGGGATTTTAAGTGGAAATCGTACTAATGAAATATGGTGAAGTTTTTGGAATGTGGTCTTACTATTGACAGCTAAAGGATTTGTTGCAGGTTATCAACTTATCTTAACCATGCAGGTGATGAAAACTTACGGAAATTACTTGAAGAAGCTATTCAAAGTAGGCAACAAGAAACTTTACTAAAAAATATCGGAATTGGTTTTACCACCATCACCTTCAGTGCGCCCTACACTTATGAGAATTAGTGTCTTTAATTTACATATCGCCCATAATCGGGAATTGCAATTCGATCAAATTCTCTCGCTAATTTTTCCAGACCTTGTGAAAGCTCTTTTCCGGACATTGGCAGACCATGACCGGTCACTGCAACAGTAGGTTTTAATGCTTCAAGCTTTTTAACTGACTCCCATGCCGCATCCCAATCAGTAGTTAAATATCTTGGTGGACCGCTGATTTCTTGAATTTGAGTTACTACCTTAAATAGAGAATCTTGTCTCACTGTCACAAAAGCATCTCCTGCAATTAGAGCATGATCCTCATCTCTAAATAAGGATATATGGCCAGGAGTATGACCAGGTGTATGAATCCAACGCCAACCAGGCATGTAAGGTACACTACCGTCAGAAGGAAGCTTCTCTACGTTGTTTCCCAAATCGACCGATTCATTCGGAAACAAAGGAGAAATTTTTGCCACGAGTCCTCCTTCGACTGATTCATCAGGTTCTGGATAGTTAGATTTTCCGGTTAAAAAGGGCAATTCTAATTCGTGCGCAAACACGGGAACATTCCATTCTTCTACTAGATCAACCACTGTCCCCACATGATCAAAGTGGCCGTGTGTGAGGACAATCACTTTTGGCTTGCTTTTTTTGCCAAACCTTTCTTCTACAGCATCAAGAATATGGTCGACTGATTTAGGCATTCCTGTGTCCACTAAGACCCATTCATTTGTTTTTTCAGGGTTTCCCACAAAACACAAATTCACAATCTGATTTGTATAACAATAAAGATCAGGGAGCACTTCTTGTCCCAATCCGCTTGTCAAAGAGGTCATTGGTATGAATTTGTTCTTCATCGTATCTTGCATATCATTATACTTGTTATAATCCATGTGAATTTTACACTTCCATTTCTGAAATAATATCTTTCTTGATGCAATATGTCTTGTCTACTATTCAAGATAAGGTTTCTATCAGTAAAAAGTGTTTGTTAAATTATAAAATTTATTCATTTAGAAAAAAGTTCAATATAAAAAGAGCAAAGTTATGATACCTACTACTGTATTTACTCCCGTTAACACACCCTTGACCTTTGGATTACAGCGTAGGCTATCCCAGAAGTAAGAGTTCCTAAAATGTAGAAATGCATTCAAGAAAATAGCAACGGTTCCTAATAATCCTCATCCCCAGCCAATCATTACAGTCCCTAGGTATGTTGCAAAAGTAAATAGAGTCCCGGAACGTCTTTGCATCCTTATACCCTGCTAGAAATGCCTTGTTACTCAACCATCCTGTCGATACAAATTCCCGTTCGAGTAATGGTAAAACAACGATGTCCTCTACCTAATACGAGTGACCCAGATCAAACTGTTTTCAATCCCTTATTTAGAAAAAAGAGTCATTTCCGTAGAAACAAAAATCGGAAGAATTAAATTGAAAATTATGGTTATGTAACAACCGGTTAGTATGTTGATTTTATTATATTCAGAAATTTCTGAAAACACAAGAATTATTTTTGCTGTTCGTGTCTCTTGTTATTGTTAGTAGAATATGAAGGAATATCTTCTAAAAAAATCCTTCGTCTACCTCTCTCGTACTAATAAAAAAACATCCCTGGTGAAAGGATGTATGTAGTGCCCGTTATATTCATTTTTTTCACTTTTATGAGATTTCATGTTCATTCTTATTTGTATGGTGAAATGAGCTTTTTATTTTGGAAAGTTTATTTTGTAAGTTCGCGTGATCGCGTTTCATTTGACTAAGACGATTAGTGACAACTTTTTTTCCATATCCATTTGGTGCGGAGGCGATTAATATGACATCTTCTTTATAATTGTTCACTCGAAAGACCTCCTAACAACATTTTTATAAAGTAACAATAAGAATATCCTTTAGATTCAAGTATAGCATTAAATATATGGTGTTGGTAAGTCTTCAATTTATGATAATCCCATTCCCCTAACAGCGGTAGATGAAAACAAAATACATAAGACTTTACTTTGAACAAGAAATAGCATGTCCTTTTTTCCAACGAATAGTATAACTTTTCATTGTGTTCATGATCATTGTATGTTTGCACCACATACGAACTTGTATCGCTTAGTGAAAAGTTTTCAGGCGTCGTTAATCCATCATATTCTTTGCAAACCATCATGTTACCTCTTTTTTCGTAAAGGGTTACAGCTTTACAGTCCATTAATGCTCCTATCGCCTCTTGCTGGTACTTTGTATTTGTCGTGTAAATATTGCATCCGACCATCTTCGAACGTAAAAGGGCAAGTAATCTTCTCCAATTTGTAATTTGTGCATTACGTATTAAACTTATGAATTCAAGAGAAAGCTCATAAAAATCCCCGTACAAATCGACATGTTCTAAACTCTTTTGTATTTCCGATCGAATATTAAAGTATTGAAGACTTTCTTTAAATAGTGCAGAAAGATAGCTTTTTATGTTTGAAAGAACTTCGACACCTAATGAACATTTCTCGAAATAGATTCCTTTTTGTTCTGCATCATAAAGAAAGTACCATACATATTTTTCGGCAATATGGGAATTCTCTTTTATATTTTCACTAATAAAATCGAACATGGAATCCGGCTCTTTACCGTGTTTGCTAAAATACAGTTTTAACGATTTTTTTATTTGAGGTCTAATCGTTTGGAAATACGTATCTAGAACCGTATCGTGAACATAAACAATAATATGTTTATTTTCTTTATATGCTCGTAAAAACTCAAGATGAGTGATCGTTTTCCCTTCATCTTCTAGCAAAGTTCCTGCTTTATCAGCGATAAATAGTAGAAAAATATCACTTTTTGATACATATTCTAAACAAGTTCGGATGGCATCTTGATGAATATATCGCATGCTATCTTCAAAGCGAATGGGCTCGTGCCCCATATTTTTTAATTCTTTAAATACATCGTTTCGTATAGCGGAAAGAGAATCTTGGGCAACAGAACTTATAAAAATCGTTGTTTTATCCATATGAACACCTCCTTGCATAATCAACTGTTCTCCATAGGAATTTTTGTTGGTATTTTAAAAAAGTGTTATTGTAGTCATGTTTAATAGATTATAAAGTTAATTATGTGGAAATTTTTGGTAGTTAATAAGGACTTCTGCTAAAAATTTATTTATTCCTCCAGTAAATAATGATAAATATTTTTAGAATAACAAAATCTTTTTTCATTTCGTACAAAAACTATTTTAAGAATAAGGATGGTAGAACGTGATAATATAAATGGCAGAAGAATCCTCTTCTTCTGCCTGCTCAATTCATCCGCATTCCATGTGCTACTTTAAATTAAATCCTTTTCTTTCGACAAACTCCTTCATATACATTCTGACCTGTTTACTAAGTAGATTTGCCATTTGTCCCGTCCATGTATCACGGCGCTTGCCGTTCGTACGTTTCTCATAATAGGACGAAATCGTATCATTATAATGTTTTAGTTGATCCTCTAATTTGGAACGGTCTTGTTCGTATGTTTCTTCATGGTAGACGTGATGAAAAGGTAATCGCGGTTTTTTGTCAGGATTTTGTGCTGGATATCCTACTGCAATTCCGAACAACGGAATCACTCGTTTCGGAACGTTTAACAGCTCACACACTTCAGGTAAATTGTTCCTTAAACCACCGATATAACAAGCTCCTAATCCCATGGATTCTGCCGCTAATACAGCATTTTGCGCGGCCAATGCCGTGTCAATGAGTGCAACCATAAATTTTTCGGTGCTTTCTAATGTAGCAGATAAATCGACATTTTCCATTTCACCGACAATCTCGTGACGATGTAAATCGGCACAAAATACAAAGAAATGTCCATTATTCTCTACATACGATTGATTTCCAGCTAACTCAGCGAGCTTCCGTTTCTTTTCTTTATTTTTTACTCCGATAATTGAATAAGCTTGAATAAAACTGGACGTAGATGCTGCTTGAGCACACTTGACTATAGTACGAATTTGCTCATCGGATAGCCCCCGATCTTCAAATTTTCGAATGGAACGGTGCTGTAAAATTGTTTCAATGACTGGATTCATCTTAATTTCCTCCTACTAAAAAATATTTCCTTCATGATAAGAATCCTCATTAATTACAAATTCCTGAAACCTACTAGCCTTTTTTCTATGATAAGTCAATGACTCCAAATAAACACAATAATGTCATTCATTTCAATTATAAATCATTTTTAAAAATCGTCATTTCTTCAAATGCTTTTATATTACTCTTTTCTCCATAAATTTTGCACATTTATTTTTTATGATGATCTTAGCATTTGAATCACATGTTTGATGGAGGGAAATACATGAAGAAATTATTGGTTGGAACCATTTTAGCGGGTGTCATGACTATTGGCGCAGCCTGCTCAAACAGTTCCATGCAAGGACACGATATGTCAAATATGGATACAAAGGATGAAAAAACATCCAAAGCCTCTGAAGTCAGTGAACAAATTCCTTTGGCAACAAATACAGAAGTATTATCCGGCAATGAGATACATCTTACTGCGAAGGAAGCATTATTAGAAATAAATGATCATGTAAAACTACCAGTTTACACGTTCAACGGATCTGTTCCCGGGCCGCAAATCCGTATTAAACAAGGGGACACTGTAAAAATTCATTTAAAAAATGAATTACCTGAACCGGTTGCAATCCATTGGCATGGCTATCCTGTTCCAAATAGTCAAGATGGAGTTCCGGGTGTCACGATGAACGCAATTAAACCAGGTGAAACCTTTACGTATGAATTTACTGCTACTGTACCGGGAACGTATTGGTATCATTCCCATCAAGAAAGCGCGAAACAAGTAGACAAAGGGTTATACGGGACATTCATCGTAGAGCCTAAAGATGAGGAAAAAGTAGATCGTGAGTATACACTTGTGTTAGATGAATGGATGAGCAATCCAGATGAAGGACATATGCATACGAATACGGTGGATCATAGCCATATGGGACATGAAAATTACTCGGATAGCCACCATATGCATATGAGCAGCATGGAACATGATATGAGTATGTATGATATTTTCACGCTGAACGGAAAAAGTGGCTCCGCTGTAGAACCTTTAAAAGTGAAAAAAGGCGAAAAAGTTCGACTTCGCCTTGTAAACGCTGGATACATGTCCCATAAACTCCACCTCCATGGTCACGATTTTAAAATTACAGCAACAGACGGGCAACCGATAAAAGAGCCGCAACTAATCAAAGATCATCTTCTAAATATAGCTCCGGGTGAACGTTACGATATTGAATTTACAGCGGATAATCCTGGGGAATGGTTATTCGAATGTCACGGTGAGATGGAAGGTACCGATGGCATGAAAGTGAAAATTCAATATGAAGGCGAAACAAACCAGACAGACAAGGCAAATGAAAAAGAGGACCTCCCAATCGTAGATTTAACAAACTACGGAAAACATGAATTAGGTCCATTTATGTTAGACCAAAAATATGATGTAGAGTACACAATGGATTTAGGAACAGCTATGAACAAAGGTAGCATAGTCTACACGATCAATGGTAAAACATTTCCTGATACAGCCCCTGTAATTGTAAAGACAGGAGATTTAGTAAAAGTAAGAATAGTAAACAATTCACCAAAAGATGAGCACCCGATGCATTTACACGGGCACTTCTTCCAAGTATTGAGCAAAAACGGGAAGCCGATTTCAGGCTCTCCATTAATAAAGGATTCCTTAAATGTAGAACCGGGAGAAGAATATGTCGTCGCATTTAAGGCGGATAATCCAGGAAACTGGATGTTCCATTGCCATGAATTGCACCATGCTTCTGCCGGAATGGTTACAGAAGTAATATATAAAGATTACAAGACGGACTATAAGCCCGACCCGAATGACATAACAAATAAACCAGAATAACGTTAATTCCCCTCCAAGTTTTCTTTGGAGGGGAATTTTTCTGTTACTTCATGTCGTTATCTTGCTCTTATAATTTTGATTGATTTTCTTCCAAGTAAATATGAATAAAAAGACAGACAGAAGTGTAGAAATCACTTTACCTTGCCATGTCCAATTCATCAAATGATAAACCGAATAGGCTTCTAAAAGTAAGGCAGGTATCTTCCCTATGGAACTAGCAATCACAAAAATAAGAAAAGGGATTTTTCCAATTGCTGCAACAAAGGTAACGACTCCTGATGGAACAAAAGGAAGAAGCCGCAATGATAGAACAAGAAAAAAAGCTTCTAAACCTTTTGCTTCAAGCAAACGTTTGACTTTCGGATGAGAAAACAACTTTGTTTCAGAAAGTTTCCTAAATCCTTTACAATATAACATAAAAGAAATAATGGCTCCTATTGCTTCCCCGACAAAAGATATGAAGGTGCCTTTCCAAAACCCGAACACAGCCAAATTAGCAGCGGTTAGAAATACGCTTGGAACTATTCCTAAAATACTGATCATAATATTTATAAAGATACTAATGAGGAAAGCAACATTTTCATATGTGTTGAGTAGTGTAATAATTTGCTCTTTCATCTTCTTCTCACCTTACGCCTCCCATTTATACCCAACCCCCCAAACGGTTTGCAGAAATCGATCGATCGGAAAACCAGCTTGTCTCAGCTTTTCTCTAATATTTTTTACATGAGAGTCGATCGTACGCTCTTCTGTATTTGCGTTATAGCCCCAAAGAGACACAATGATTTGTTCTCTGCTAAACACCCTGTTTAAATTTTTCATAAAAAGGCCTAATACAGCAAACTCTTTAGGAGTAAAACAAATAGCATGGTTTTTATATTGGACGGTGTGCTGATCTTCATCCCACACTAAACCTTGAAACTCAATTCTTGATTGTTTTCCAACTGAACGGCGCAGTACAGCTTCAATTCGAGCAAGCAGCTCGGATTCGTTAAATGGTTTAGTGATATAGTCATCAGCCCCTAATTTAAGCCCTTTCACAATATCCATTGTTTCATCTCTTGCAGTCACCATGATAATAGGTACATCAGACATTTCTCTAATTCGTTGACATGTTTCCCAACCATCCATTTCCGGCATCATGATGTCCAGCAAAACTAAATCCGCTTTGGTGTTTTCTAAGTACTGTATCGCTACAAAACCAGTCTCACACTTAACACATTGAAATCCTTTCGGAGAGAGATAAAGTTCAAGTAAATCTAACATTCGTTTTTCATCGTCAACGAGTAAAATTGTGTACATGATCATCCCTCCGGCAATGTAATGATAATGTTTGTTCCTTTTCCATAATCACTTACGGCGTAAATCGATCCTCCGTGCGCTTCCACAATTTCCTTGGCGATGGCTAGTCCCAATCCTGTTCCGCCTCTGTTTCTTGATCTTGATTTATCCACTCGGTAAAACCGTTCAAAAATATACGGTAAATCCTCTTCAGGGATCCCTCCGCCTTCGTCTGAAACAATCATCATCATTTTCTTTTTCTCCGCTTTTACATCAATAGAGACAGTAGTACCTTGATCTGAATATTTTAAAGCATTGTCTAACAAATTGATCATGACTTGCTCAAACCGTTTTTGGTCTATATGGACGGTAATGTTTTCATCGCATTGATATACAAGAGACATTTTTTTAACTTGAAACGCAGGATGCATTTTGTCATACAATTTTTTAAAGAAAGAACATAAATTAGCAGGTTCCTTATGGATTTGAAATGAATGTTGATCCATTTTTGCTAATTCAAAAAGATCCTTCACCAATTTTTGCATATGCTCGGCTTCTTCATAGATAATGGATAAATATCGATTTCTCTCTTCTTCCTCAATGTTGGGTCTCCTAGCTATATCCGCATATCCTTTTACATATGTAAGAGGGGTACGAAGCTCATGGGAAATACTGGCAAGAAATTCGTTTCTTTCTTTTTTTAAGTACTCTAAATCCCTCGCCAATGTTTGAATGGCTTTCCCTAATTCCGCCAATTCGTCCTCCCCTTTTACTTGCAAACGAACAGAAAAATCACCTTTACTCAATTTTTCGGTTGCCATTTTCATACGAATAAGAGGGATGGTAATGAATCTTGATAATAGAGCAATCGTAATAATGGTTAAACATACAGAAAGAATTCCCACCATAATGAAATGATGCTTTAACTTATAAATCATGTTTTGAATAGAATCCGTATTTTTAAACATATAGACATATCCTATTATCTTTCCGTCCATACGAATAGGGCTTACTGTCGAAATATGCGACTCTTTTTGCCAATTTTTTTGCACAATCACTCCATCATAGGGGATGTTTTTATTGGTGTTTTTAATTATTTTTTTAGCAAATGGTAAAATATTGTCAGAAAAATACAAGATTTTTCCCTTCTCATTGGTAATAACGACGTCCGTCTCCGCTTCAGACTCCATCATCGTGACATGTTCTAACGTAGAAGGATCATAACTTTTTTCTAACACATCGCGATGATTATTCCCTCTTGCCAACAATTGGGTAAATTCCTCGTCAATTCTAGAATGAACGAGAGTAACATATAATGACGAAAATAAAACCGTTTCTATTCCTAATACGAATACAAAAAATAATAGTCCTAGTTTAAACGAAATTTTTCTCACTTTTGTCCCTTCCTTACCAACCCATTAACTTCAAAGTCGAAAAGGTATTTTTATGATTTCTCCTTCATTTATTTCGAGGGAAAAAAACTTCTCTGAATGACATATTTTATCATTTAAACTTTAAAACTTTGAAAACAAGTTGTATTGACGAATGGTTTATGCCTTTGGATGTATTACAAAGCAGATGTAATTATGATTGTATAAATTAAATTTGCAGAATTTATGGATTTATTAGGGACGATTTTACTTTTATTGATCATTTATCACAAATCCTTTTTCCTACATCATCAACGAAATGTAATTATTTTATGAATAGCCATGAATTCCATGTTCACATAATTGACAATATTTAATTTGTTTTAACCGGTTGAGAGGGGTACTTCTCAAAAAAATCCCGGGAAAAATGAACATCTAAAAAGTTTCAAACGGAGCCTACATACTGATTATCCAATTAATGAAACTTATCACTCATAACAACGTATCAATATTAAGATTTTAACATTCCTCTACTTACGAGCCATTAAGTCATGTTAATTGAACAATATAAATGAAGAGAAGGAGGTGCTTTTTCTTATGTTTAGTAATATTTATTCAATTCCTACTTTAGTAATTGTAGGAGTCGTTTTCATTATCCCTATTTGTTTCATTCAAAAAATATTGGTTAAATCCCATAAAATGTGGCTTGGTCTTATCCTGCCAATTATCATCTTTTTATTCTCAATCATCTTGAGTATTCCTAATTTTAAACAGACGTTTTATCTTCAATTTAGCACTGGGCATTTATCGCATCATTAATAATGTTTTTACTTTACAATGTCGTAACTATCTTTCTGTTATTCATCTACTGGCGAGAAAAAAAAATGTTTCTAAAACAAATCTAAAACGCTCCGTTAAATGCTTTATTAAGTTAGGTGTAAATAATCATAATTATCAAAGCCATTAAATTATAGGCAAAAAGCTCGGTAAAAATTAATTACCGAGCTTTTCGTCTGTATTTTAAAATCTTTTTAAATCGTTTAGTAGCAGTATCTCCAAGTTTCAGAGATTTTTGTATCAGAACTATTCTGCTTTTCTAATTTACTTTTTTCAGCATATGCGCTTCCTCTTGGTATGAATTCTTTATTCGCTTTGTTCGATAGATAAAATAAATACTTAAACCAATTATCATCCAAATGCCGAAATACAACCACGCTTCAAGGGCAAGGCGGGTCATTAAAAAGATACTACACGCAATTGTGAAAATTGGAAGATATGGAACTAGCGGTGCCCTAAATCCTCTTTGCAGATTTGGATGTGTTTTGCGCAGTATAATAACGGATAAGGCAACCATCACGAATGTTAATAATGCACCAATATTGACTAAATTGGCCAATGCTCTCAAATCAATAAATCCAGCAATTACTGCTCCTGTAAATCCTGCAATCCATGTCGAAAAAACAGGTGCTTGAGTGTGTGAATGAACGACTGAGAATGGTTTTGGCAGTAGGCGATCACGGCTAATAGAGAACAGAACGCGTACGGTTGCGTAAAGATAAACAAATATAACGGTTGTAATACCAACAATGGCGCCAACTGATATAACTCCTGCAGCAAAATTTTGTCCGACTGCATGAAGCGCAAATGCCATCGCGTCGGAAACATTTAATAAATGATATGGAACCATTCCTGTAAGGACTAAGCAAACAATAACGTATAAAAGAGTGCACACAACTAAAGAAACTATAATACCGATTGGCAAATCACGGTGCGGTTTTTTTACTTCTTCTGCCGCAGTTGCAACCGCATCAAATCCTAAATAGGCAAAGAAAACAGTAGCAGTACCTGCGAGAACCCCTTCCCACCCAAAAGGCATGAATGGATCCCAATTTTCCGGTTGAACGTAGAATATTCCAACGATAATAAATAATAAAATGACAAATAATTTGATGGCTACCATCGTATTATTCACTTTCTTACTTTCTTTCACACCTTTTGACAGCACCCAAGTCATAAGTAAAATAATGCAGATTGCCGGCAAGTTCACCATTCCGCCTTGCTGAGGTACTGCACTTATCATTTTCGGGATATGCAAATGGAATCCATCTAACAATGATTGTAAATACGCAGACCATCCATTTGCCACTGCTGCAGCGGACAAAACATATATTAATAGTTGGGTCCAACCTATTAAAAACGCAACTACTTCCCCTATTGTCACATACGCGTACGTATAGACACCTCCGGAAACAGGAAGAGTCGAAGCGATTTCTGCATAACAAAATGCAACAAATCCACAAACCAAGGCTGCCAGCATAAACGAAAAGATAATCGAAGGACCTGCATCATTTGCTGCTGCGACACCTGTCAACACAAGAATACCGATCCCAACAATAGCTCCGATACCAAGCAATATTAAATCATAGGCACCTAGTGTTTTCTGCAATGTTTTCTTTTGACTTAACAAGTGAGTAATTGACTTTTTTTGAAGTAAATTCATGATGTCTCCTCTCTCTTTTGTAATTAGTCCAAAATTCCAAACAATTTGGTATTATATCATGTTTTCTACTTTTTTCGACATATTTTTTATTTTCCTTTTCTAGAAATTGTACAAAATACATTGAAAAAAGCAGAATCTTCCTCTATTGTTTAGAGTAACCACCCCCAAAACAAATAGAAGGAAAGATTCTGCTTATTCCCATCACGAGCCGGGAAATACAACAAGACTATTAAAAATAGTTTTTTTATTATGAGAAAGTCTTATTTTCTTATGAGTGAACTTGGTTTTAAGCTTCATATTTCCACTAGTATGATTTGTACTTTTATTCATAAATTGTTGATTCAATAGTTAAAGAGTAAAATTTCATATGCATTTTTTCAGCTCTTCATCTAATTATTTCATCCAGTCTGGCCAGACGTAACCTTCGTACTTTTCGCTTTCTTCATTTAATTTTTTAAATTCTTCTGATTGATAAGCTTCTATTATGTCTTTGACAAATTGAGCATCTTTATCTTTCCCCCTCACCGTAACTCCAATCATATAGTGAGGCAGAGTTTTTTCCAATACGACAGCATCCTCTAATTTTAACCCGGAGGAAATGGCGAAGTTACCATTAATAAACGAGTAATCGACATCTTCCAGTGCTCTTGGAAGCTGTGCCGGTTCAAGCGGCTTAATAACGATCTTTTTATGATATTTGGCAATGTCTTTTTCAGAGGCTTTTGTCGGGTCTACTCCTTCTTTTAAGGAAATAATGCCGAGCTGTTCAAGCATGGCAAGGGCTCTTGCCTGGTTAACTGGATCATTGGATGTCGCTACGGTCGAACCATCTTTGATTTCATCGATCGATTGATGCTTTTTTGAGTAAATGGCAATTGGGGCTGTTGGGACTTTAATCGCCTCGACGATATCCAAGTTTCTTGCTTTGGCAAATTCCTTCATATAAAGCTCATTCTGAAACACGTTCGCGTCAATTCCTCCCGTATCAAGGGAGATGTTTGGCTGAATGTAATCATTAAACTCGATAACTTCGACCTTGTATCCTTTTTTCTCAAGGTAAGGCTTAATGCCCTCATTTACCTGGTCGCTGTAAGGCCCTGCTGTCGCTCCAATTTTAATCACCTTTTTCTCTGAACCGCTCGCCTTTTGGTCTGAACCTGAGCAAGCTGATAAAACTAGTGAATACACTGTGATTACTAACAAAAATAGAATTTTATGGTATCTCATTTATTTTTCTCCTTTCCAATTGAAAGACATGTGTTTTCAGTAGATATTTAATCGAATGAATACGATTATGAATGAACATGTTGCAAGGCTTTTTTGGCGAGCAAAGAAATGACTGCGTCATCCATTGGCGGATTGTGAAGTCCCGCTCGAACATCCCTGTAATAACGCTGTAGAGGGTTGGATTTTTGCAGGCTTCTTGCTCCGACAATTCTCATCGCTAGATCAACCACCTTATTCGCGCTGTTGACGGCAATGTGTTTTGCCGCCGCCAGTTCTCCGCCCATTCTTTCACGTTTATCAGGTTCTGTATCCCAGCGATGTGCCACCGAGTAAAGAACGTGTCTTGCTTTTAACAGCTCCAAATCCATTTCGCCAATTTTCCTTTGTACCTCGGGGACATCTTTAATGGGTACTGGAAGACTGTTCGGCTGGTAATGTGCCGCAAACGAAACCGCATAGTTTCTAGCCGCAATGGCAACTCCGAGGAAACAGGCTGGAACATGAAGCAGCCACGCTCTCGGGGGATGATTTGAAGAATCCAATTGTTCCAATTCTACTAGCGCATCCTCCGGCAGTTCGACCTGATTAAGCACAAGGTCATCACTTCTCGTCCCCCGCATCCCAAGCATATCCCAGTTTTCTTCCACACGAACTCCTTTTAGTCGATGATCTATCAAAAAGGTGCCGACCTCACCTGATTCTTCAATCGTAGCTGTTACTAACGAGAAATCAAGGGCAACAGCCATGGTCGTAAAAGACTTTCTCCCTGTGATTCTCCACTTGCCATTTTCTTTTACGGCAATGGTTTGCGGTTTGCCTCCCCTCGTTGGGCTCCCGGTAGCAATCTCTGTCGCTGCACGGTTAATCAACACCTTGTTTTCCACAATTTCTCGGCAGATCCGTTCAAATAAGACGTGATCCCATATCTTCCGTTCCCTAAGGTCGTATATCACCCCCAGGTGCCAACCGATACTTAAAGCGGTGGACGCATCCCCTTGGGCGAGCCGCTCTTGCAAAAGAACAAATTCGTAGAGGGAAATCTCTTTGCCGCCAAATTGTTTTGGAACGGTAAGAGAGACGTAAGCGGACTTTTTCAGCTCTTGAAAATTTTCAAACGGAAACCTTCCCTCTTCGTCGATTGCAGCCGCCCTCGTTTGAAAACGATCGGCAAGCACAGCTACCTCACGAAATAGCGATTCCTGACGCTTATTTTGAATAAACAGTCTTGCCAGTTCCTCCGATAAATTAATTTGCTTACGTTCGTTAGCCAATATACTCAATTCCCTTCCCCCTTTTGGCAATTTCCTTTAGTGATTCCCTGTTTTTCAGTGTTGAAATATCCCCTAACGGCTCGCCAAGATACGATGATTTGATGACTCTCCTGGCAATTTTTCCACTCTGCGTATATGGAAGCTCTGAGACAATATGAACCTTATTTGGCTTCAGAGCTTTCCCGAGAGAGCGTGCGGCATAAGCAAGCAATTCCTGTTCCAAGTCAGAATGTGAATCCTCATGTCCATGTAAAACGGCAAAAATAACAGGAACTTCACCCTTTACTGGATGCGGGATTCCAATTGCTGCCGCCTCTTTTACCGCTTCATGAGCCGTAACCGCTGCTTCGATTTCTGATGGCCCGATCCGTTTCCCTGCCACCTTCATAGTGTCATCGGAACGTCCTAGCAAATACCAGAATCCATGCTGGTCCACGGCAGCAAAATCACCGTGCGCCCAAATTCCTTCCCACTTTGACCAATAGGCTTCTACATAGCGTTGATCATCGTTCCAGAACGATTTCGTCATCCCTAGAAACGGTGCTCTAATCGTTAAATCCCCGACTGTATGTTCCACTTTTTCTCCGCGTTCATTGACGACGCTTGCAGCCATACCGGGAATTGGGCCATGGAATCCGCATGGTTTTAGTGGAAAAATGGGATAGGTGCCCAGTATCCCTCCTGATACTTCTGTTCCGCCTGAATAATTAATAATGGGACACCGTCCGTTACCGACTTTTTCTAAGAACCAGTGCCATGCCGTTGGATTCCACGGTTCCCCTGTCGACCCAAGAATCCGTAAAGATGAAAGATTTGGTACTTCAACATCTTTTATCATCAGGGAGCGAATGAGAGTTGGAGAGATTCCAAAGATCGAAACTTGATGGCGCTTGATTAATTCCCATAATCTTCCTTCATAAGGAAAATCGGGACTTCCTTCATAGAGGACAACAGTTGCGCCATGCACAGCAGCACCTAGAAATAGCCACGGGCCCATCATCCACCCAAAATCTGTTTGCCAAAATATGCGGTCCGTTCTTTTTATATCAAAGCAAAAATACAGATCGATCGCGCTTTTTAGCGGAAATCCCGTATGTGTATGGACCGTTCCTTTAGGTCGGCCAGTTGTTCCGGACGTATACATAATCATGAATGGGTGATCGGAATCGACGAATTCGGTTTCTGGTTCATGAGATGAATGGTTTCCAATCAACTCCTCATACCAATAATCTCTATTTGGATGGATGGAAATGTTTCGGTTAAAGCGGTTGACAATAATGACTTGCTGGACCGTTGGTGCTAGCTCAACCGCCCGATCAGCTTCTTCCTTCATCTTGACAATCTTTCCTCGGCGGAAGAATCCGTCGGCTGTGATCAATACTTTTGCTTCACCATCATTCAGCCTTGATGCTACCGCCTCAGCCCCGTAGCCTGAAAACACTGGAATGACAATCGCACCGATTTTGGCACACGCAAATAAAGAGATGGGGGCTTCAGGAATAGGCGGCAAGTAAATCCCGATGCGATCTCCTTTAGAAACTCCAAGGGATGTAAGGGCAGCTGCCAGGTCATTTATTTTTTCGTTCAGTTCATTGTAGGTAAAAGCGATCGTGTCACCGTTTTCTCCTTCCCAGATCAACGCGACTGTATTTCCTCTTCCTTGGCTGATTTGTTTTTCAATGGTGTAATAATGGAGATTTGTTTTTCCACCGATAAACCACTTGGCGAATGGTGCTCCTTTTTCTGTATTCAGAAATTGTTGATACGGCTCTTGCCAAAGGATATCAAACTCTTCCAGCAAGCTTTCATAAAACCATTCCGGGTTCTGAATCGATTTTCCGTGGAGTTCTTCGATGGTGGGGATCTTGTGCTTGTTCATAAATAATTGGATGTTTGCATTTTCAATGAGGGTTTTATTAGGATTCCATACCGGTTCCTGCTGATTGAGGAAATCAAAGGTTTGTTGAATGTTCGTTGTCATGGCTACCACCTCTTTGGCACTTCTACTAGGATGGCTGATCCTTGGCCGCCCCCGCCGCAAAGTGTCGCAATTCCCTTTCCGCCGCCTCGCCGTTTTAATTCATGAACAAGCGTTAGCAGCAACCGGAACCCTGTGCCTCCTAAAGGATGGCCGATGGCAATTGCTCCGCCGTTGACATTTACTTTTTCATACGGAATCTTTAGTTTCTTGCAGCTGGCTATGACCACACTGGCAAAGGCCTCGTTAATTTCAAACAAGTCTATATCATGAACCGTAAGCTCCGTTTTCTCCAAGACTTTTTCAATTGCTTGGGCCGGTTTTAAATGGAGGCTCGTATCTGGACCAGCAATATCTGCCCAACCGATGATTCTTGCAAGCGGTGTGTAGCCAAGTTTTTCAGCTTGTGTCTCGCTTGCGACAATTCCAATACTTGCGCCATCTGACATTTGCGATGCGTTTCCAGCTGTAATCGTACCGTCTTCTGTAAAAACAGGACGGAGTTTCGCTAATCCTTCAATCGTGGTGTTCGGGCGAATACCTTCATCTTCTTTTAACCATTCTTCATGTGCGTATACAGGAGTGATTTCTTCCTGCAGCCGGCCCTCTTGTAACGCTTTGTATGCCCGTTGTTGTGAAAGGCATGCATATTCATCCTGTTCCTTGCGAGTGATTCCTAGTTCTTTGTTTTTCTTGTCAGTCAATACGCCCATTGATTCATTCGAGAGGGAGCACCACAAGCCGTCATTAATTAAAGTGTCCGTAAACTCTGCTTTTCCAAGCGGGACACTTTTTCGCAAGTTGGCAGTGTGCGGAGCGTTCGTCATCGAATCATAGCCCCCAACAATGTATAACTGCCCTTCCTGTAAAACAATCCGGCGCGTAGCATCCGAAACGGAAGCCAATCCGGCCAAACAAACATTATTGAGTGTAATAGCAGGTACCGAAAGATCCACTCCCGCTTCTACGGCCACTTTTCGCGCTGGATTTTGCCCTTCTCCAGCCTGGATGACTTGTGCAAGTATTACTCCATCTGCGTTTTTTGCTTCCGGAACCCGGCGAAGCAATTCTTTCACTGCAACGCTTCCTAGCTGTTTCGCTGATACATCGGCCAGTTTTCCTCGAAACTTTCCAAATGGCGTACGCACTCCCTCTAAAATAACCACAGTCATACCTTCTTCTCCTTTCCTTTCACAGAATTAGTTTGATCATCCTTTTATGGTGTTTCACCTTATCAGACGGGGCATTTTTCAATTGCTTTTTATAAGCAATGAAAAAGCCCCTTTCATTCTGAAAGAGGCTTAAGGTATTACCAATTTGTTTCGCCTTATCTTTCAGAATGAAAAAACTCATTCTGCAGGAATTAGCACCGTTCCATAAAGGAGGTTGCCGGACATCATCGGGCCTGTTCCCTCAGTCACTCTGGATAAGACTTTATTTCATTTGATTGAATTTTCTTGATAATCCGAATGTTATAACTTTTTTACTTTCATGTCAACTTTGATTTTTTACGAAAAAGATGTTGAGAACGTTTACATCGTTGTGGCTGTAAGAAAAAATTTTTTCGAAATCAACAGATTTAACCTATTGATCATCCAGTTCAATTGATAAAAAGAGACAGCAGTAGGGATTCGAACATTTTTTCGAACCATTTTCCTGTATATTTTGCAAATAAATTCAATCGATTTTCCTGTTTTATCTATAGATTTCGCGAATGTTCAACCATCTTGCCCCCTACTAATGAAAGATTCCAGTAAAAAAAGCCTATCAAATACCTGATAGGCTCCCGTTACTTATGTTTAGTCTTCATCACATGTTCCGTGGATTCCTTTTTTGAGGAAACAAGCTCCGTTACCTATGTACCAAATCTTTAGGACATCGCATTTAATTCGGATACCGTTTCATCCACAAAATCTGATATTTTGCGCAAATTCAATAGTAACTGTTCCTTGAACTCTTTAACAGTGGTGTTTTCGTTTAACACAATCTTTGTATTGGCAATTTGGTTTGAACCATTATAACATTTAATAGATTGATCGTTTAGCGATTTAATTTTTTCATGAATCATACGCTTCACTATTTCTCTCTGATAAAGATATTTCTCGCTACCTTCTGCATGATTAGCTAT
Source organism: Bacillus sp. (in: firmicutes) (assembly GCA_017656295.1). Lineage (NCBI taxonomy): Bacteria > Bacillati > Bacillota > Bacilli > Caryophanales > Bacillaceae > Bacillus > Bacillus sp. (in: firmicutes). The sequence continues at coordinate 207,003 of JACDOC010000004.1, forward strand.
TTTTCGTTTTGGTAAGTATGGGCGTGTTTCATAGTGTAATGGTAAAGTAAAGGAACGATTAAAAGCATCAAATGTAAATTCTACATGAATATCAAAAGTATCTTCATTTATTAAGTATTTCCCTTCTTCTGTCTTTTGAGCAATTTTTCCTTTCCATGATTTCTTTGAAAATTGAACAATATAGTTAATACGGCCCGTACCCACTACCTCATCAATGGGAGATCGTGAAAGACCGTTTGGTAAATTAGAAATATCGAAACACTCGTTTAACAATTTTTTACCTAATCAGTAATAAAAATCCTTCATATCATGTAATTTTATATTAAAATTATATTATAGTGAATCGAGTACTAGCAAATATTAGCAAGGCTTTTACTTGCAAAGGTGAGGAGTGATAAATATGAATTTAAAATATGAAATTATACCTGATGACAAAATTGAATGCTGCAGAGATTTATGCAATGAACTCATGGCCTTTCAAAAGTCGAAAGCATACATAAAACCGGAATTGTTTGACAACATGAATTTTGAGACACGAATGATTCCTTCAATAAAAAGTGCAATATACAATTATACTGTGGTCGTTAAAGACGATGATAAATTAGTAGGTTATGTATATTCAAATATCTCTCCTAAAGAAACTTATTCAAATGAATTTGCCACTTTTTTTGACCTTGCATCTGTTAGTAGAGATAATGTAGGTTGTTTATCCCAATTTTATATTAAAGAAGAGTACAGACAATATGGGATTGGATCTAAACTTTTCAATATGTCAATGAAGTGGTTGAAACAATTTGATGATGTCGAAGATTATTTTATTTTTGTTTCAAATGGGAATCATAACGCCTTGGAATTCTATAAACGTAAAGGATTTTCTGTTAGTCACGATATATTAGATGGTTTTATAACCGTTTTACGATGTCACCGCCGGGATTTAATGGACCTGGGTTCGACGGAATGAAATGATCTACCGTTGGCGAAAATAGCCCCTTCAACCAAGCATTGACGAACGGTTGATTCAAGAGTGGGCCACAATGATTTTCGTAACCTTACCTAAGAATAGCAAAATAATTTTTCGAGTGACTTGTTCCTCCACGTTTATGAGCTTATCCTTTTGAGAGCGATAAAATAGGAGAGCTGTTTGCTATTATAGATGAAGCTCTCCTATTGTTTCATACTTTTTACATTTGGTCGCTAGCCATCCAAATGTCATTTTAGTAAATATGGATATTTCCGCTTGATACCGTTAGATTAATATGGTGTTTAGCTGACCCATGTGTACCTGAAATATGTTTATTACTCAATTTTTTACTAGTTATCGGGAAATCGCATATTATGTTACCGCTGCTTGTCTTTCCGTTTAAAGTAAAATCAGCGTTGGTCGGAAGATTAAGATCCACCGTGCCAGAACTTACTTTAATATCAACTGAATCTATTAATTTGGCCATTTGTACATGTAAATTTCCTGATGATAACTCAGCCTTAATAGCACCAATATAATTTTTTACATGGAGACTTCCCGAACTAATATCAAATGATCCTGTTTTTGTCGTTAATGAGTCTATATTGACATTCCCTGAGGAACCATTGTGCTTAAAATGTTGAACCGATAAATTCTTGAGTTCGACATTGCCTGATCCAATATCTAAAATTAATTCTTCTAGTTTCATTGGTTTCGTTTTTGAATGACCGGAGAACTTTACATTTCCAGAGCCAAGATTTATTACCATATCTCGATCATAATCTTCTGGAATATAAATATTTAGTTTTGCCTTGTCTTTGAAGAAAAACCAGTCAAACCATTTCCATTTTTGTTTCACACTTACCTCTACCGTGTCTCCGTGTCTTTTAACCATCACCTTTCCCTTTCCGTCTAGATCTGCTTTTAAATCTTTTCGGCTTTCCGGAATAATCGCTGTGCTAACGCTTGAAACATCAATCTCAATCATCTCAATTTCCTTAGTTATAACGGATTGAGTTTCTTGATTTATAAATGGTAACCAACTAAAATCAATTGGCTTTAATAAGATAAAATATAATCCAATGACAACCGATAAAATTATAAAAAATTTTTTCAACGTTTACCCTTCTTTCCATATTATTTTTTACAGTATTCGTGGGCCTTGCTTATACTTTTGCCATTATTAGACAAGAAGCAATGAAATAATAATCATCGTTATTTGCTTTTTGTTCCTTCCCCATCTTTAAGATATAAAAAAAAGAGAAAATCCAAAATGGACCTGATATGTATAATTAAATACGACTTGAGACTTATTGAATGATTAATAAAAGCTACTTTATTAAATATATGTTGGTACCTTCTTGACACAAACTACATTATCCTAAAATACGGTTGTTTCAAGAGTGGGCCACAATGACTTTCGAAACCCGACAAAAGAGAATCTAACTTACGGAATTTTGTAGTTACTTTTTAACCTAGTATTCAATAAATAACCCGGCACAAATCACTCTGCCGGGTTATTTGTTAAATCATTTATATCAAATTTGAAAACCAAAAACCTAGTAATGTACCCACATAGTTTCCGATAATATAGCCAAGTGTTCCAACAACTAATATCGGACCGACTAAGTTTTTCCACCCCTTAGCAATAGCCAATGCAGCTGCAGTCGTTGGTCCTCCAATATTGGCGTTACTTGCTAGGATGATATCTTCAAGGTTCGCTTTTATTAACTTTCCTGCACTTAAAGAAACAATCATATTAATTAGTACGATGATCAACACAAACACTAATAACAACGGTGCATTTTTTATAATAAGCGGAATGGTTGCTGGAATTCCGATAACGACGAAGAATAAATAAATGAGATATGTTCCAATTTCTTGACTACCATGAAGGTTATCAAAATATGTTGGAAATAGCGCTAATGTAATAAAGGTAATGGTGGTAAGCATTAAATATTTATCTCCAAAAAGACCATTCAATAGATTCATTAGAACGGAAGCATTTTCACCTGATGGAATTAAGTTATCGAACAACTGGGCTACCTTAAATGAGACGATTACAAGTAAAAATGCAGTTCCGACAGATAGGGCGATATCTTTTAATGAAATATTTTTTCTTTTCCAGAAACTTTCGGCTAACGTTTTTCCTTCTTCGGATCCACTCTCCTGTTCTACTTCGAGAATGTGAGGAATATTATACCGCTTTCTGAAGAAGGCTAATGTAGGAATAATCATTAGAATCACAAAATAGAAAGCCATCATTAAATTATCAGCCACAACAGTAGCAGAAACTAATTCCCCTGGTGCCTCAAATTTGGCTGCCATTGCAGCAAAGTTAACTCCTCCACCGATATAAGTCATGCCTCCAATTTTATCGAGATGTGGGATATGCTCTTTTAATAAAAAGCTGTTTTCGTATAGATTGCTGCTTTTTTAACCATAATGTTATTAGGTTGATATAATTGGTATTAAGGAGGCATTCAAGTATGTGGGAAGATGTTTATGAAGATTTTAGTGAACTTTCAAAATCTGAACAGTTAGCGTTGTTTGAAGCGATTAAACAGGATTTGTTTCCAGAAGAACCAGACAAAATTACAAAATTACTTAATACCATTCGTGAAGCGAGATTTGCCTCTGGTATGGCTTGTGTTCATTGTGGAAGTATGTCTGTGAAGAGAAATGGTAAATATCGTTCAAGACAACGCTCACCCGTCTGCTTTGTTATGCACTGATACTGCAACCAACTATAAAAAGTTTGCCAAACTTAAAGGCTTACCTTACGAAACTATTAATGAACGACAAAAACAGCGTGTGAAGAAAGGTATCTACCATATTTACTGGTTCCGTTGGCTTAATTTAGGGAAGAATTTGGCAGTTGGTAAACGTGTGGAACAAATGCTTATTTCAGCGTGTCAAAAATCAAATTATCTAACGGTTGAAGAGTTTAGAAGTGCATAAAAAAGACCTCAGATTATAGAGGGCACATAACTAAATTTGTACTGTGATATATTCATCATCTCTTAATCTCGTAATTGTACATCTTTCAAGGAATTCAAATTCCTTCAGCCTATCTTCGATTGTCTTGCCTGTGATATCTTTAAACAAGTCCTCTCTGTCATAATGAGGGAAAACAAGTTTTTCAGTTAATCCCAATGCTGAAAAATCCTTAGTATTTAGTTCATCCATTTGTGGTGTGAAGAAATGAACAATTTTAATGTTTGGTCCGAGCAGGACAGCACCAGCACTTACGCCAACAATAACTACATTTTTTGAAACTAACTGTCGCAGAATATTATCCGCCCCACTCTGTTTAAAATGAAATAGTAATTTAAATGGATTTCCACCATTGATGTAAATAACATCTTTATTTGTAAGACTTTCTACATTATCAAACTCTACATCAATGAAATCTATGTTCTGGAACCCCATTTCTCTAAAGTCTTCTTTTGCCTTCTGAGCAAACCGATTTTTCTCCTTTTGTGGCGAGGCAGTTGTGATGATTGCAACGTTTAGGTCATTAGTAGCACCGTTAATGAGTTTTAAAAATTGCTCTTTAATTTCATTAGTGTAAAAACCGTTAGAGGTTAGTAACAATTTCAATATAATCAACCCCCCTTTTCCATTCTCTATTTTACTTTGAACTTGTCCTTATTTTAGCAGAAAATATGGGAAATCAGAAATTTTCATTTAAAAAGCAACAATTTTTTAGAAAACAGCCTAATAAAAGAAGCTTATGATTGTACCTGCTACCGTACCAATAGAGCATAAAAGAAAAATGATCAGTAATTTACCACTTTCTCTCCATATTTTACCGATATTAACATGAAAAAGTAGCAATGGAATCGCTAATGGAACGATAATTCCCCATATCGAATCGTAAACTGGGGATTCGGTTGTAATAATCCCGGTATTCGATAAAATAATCGCTCCAATAAGGGCAATAATCGCTCCCGAGATTTTGGATGCCCAACGATAGCGCTGCTCTAAGTAAATACTAACAGATGCCCATACAGCAATAATTCCCCATAATGTTAATGTATCATCTGGTTGAATCAATGTTTGACTCACATTCGTAACCTCCTTTTTTTCTCAATTTTGTAATATTTTCATCTACTAGTATTCATTTCGCGTTTGATTTTAAATAGTCCTTCTTCAACTAACACTGTGCTCTTTAGTCTATCCGACGTAAAAATGAATCAGGCGGGGGAAATGAAACAAAGTACTTATTAGGACTTGTTCCAACGACTTTTATTTATCTTGTACCGAAAGTAAAAACTATTTATCAACATAATTTAAAGAATTTTCAAATTATTAAAAATTGATTTAGAATATTTTCTCTTTTCTCTTGCCTAAATCCCAAATTTCCCCAACGGTTGAGATACATTCTAATTGGTGTGAATGACATTGTTATCATCGTTTTGTTATCGTTTCAAGGCAACGGAATATATATTTATTTCAAAAAATCTGAAATAAAAAAGATAATTTTCAACAACACCCAACAAATTAGTAGACTAACATTGTAAATATTAGATCTAAAGAAGGCATGAAATAAAAAATAATACAAAATTTCATATTACGGCTGTAACAATAGCATAACCATTTGTGACACACTTTCGCATGAATGATTACTTTGTTGTCTAGTTTTCCAGCCGTATAGGCTATTGGGATTAAATAACAGTCGATTGAAAAAAATTAAAAAAGCTCGCTGTGGCATACCAGCGAGCTTCAGTTAAAAATAGTTAACATTTTTCTGTAAATAATAGTAAACATCCAAGAGTTTATATTTCCGCAAATGATAGTCCAAAATTTGGTAACTTCAATGTCATAACGTCTTAGCTTTCAAATGCGTTGCCGCCACAAGTGCAGCCTGCCCGAGACTAATGCCACCATCGTTAGGTGGAACTTCCTTGCCGATCCATACGGTCATATCGCTTCCAAGAAACAACTCCTTCAAGTCAGATAACAATAGTGAATTTTGAAATACACCACCGGATAACACAACGGTATCAATTCCATAGGTCGCTCCTAAAGAACGTACACTTTTAAATACGCCTTCAGCGACGCTTCGATGAAAGGCGCGAGCTATAATCGCCACATCTATACCATTCAAGCGGTCTTCCACCATTTCCTTCAAAAGAGGACGGTAGTCTAGCTCTTTTCTGTTCCACGGAAATGGATATACCTTCTCTAATGGAGCTGTACGTGCTAAATGCTCCAGCCAAATGGCTGCCTGACCTTCAAATGAAATAGCGTCAGTAAATCCTAAAAGGGCAGCCGCTGCATCAAACAATCGTCCGACAGACGTCGTAGGAAACGTGCGCAATCGTTTTTCGACCATCTTTACTGCAGTGAAAAACCGTTCAGGAAGCGAAAGTCGCTTTCCAACGTTTATTGCCAATTCCGGCACATCTCCAAAGAAACCAGCTAACGCTTGAAGCGGAACTCGAGCTGCCGCATCCCCGCCAGGAAGCATGGCATAACGAAGATGTCCACATCGTTCGAATCCTTTTACAATGCTTCCTACAAACAGTTCTCCTCCCCAGATTGCTCCATCATCCCCAAATCCGGTGCCATCGAACGCAACACCAACCACTTGTTTTTCGAAAGCGTTTCGCTCAGCCAGCACAGTCGCCACATGAGCGCGGTGATGCTGAATGCCAATATGTTGATAGGCTTCTAGACTGTGAGCAAAGGAAGTAGAACGATAATCAGGATGAAAATCGTACGCTACAGTCGTTTCCTTTAATTGAACATCATACATCGACAGAAGATCGCGGACCGTTTGTTCAAATGATATATATGCTTCGTATTTCATCAAATCTCCTAAATGCTGGCTCATGATTGCCTGTCCATTGACCACTAATGCGACAGTATTTTTCAAATCAGATCCGAGCGCAAGAATTGGCCGGTTGCTGGGAAGATGTGCAACAGGAAGCGGCGCATACCCCCTCGCCCGCCGAAGCACGATATTCCCAAAAGGGCTGACGCGAACGACAGAATCATCAACACGGCGGGCAATTGGACGCTCCCCAATGAGCCACGCGTCAGCAATACCTTCAAGCCCCTTGATTACTTCTTCATCTTTATAAATAATCGGTTCACTAGAACGGTTAGCACTCGTCATGACGAGCACTTGCGGAGCATCGAAATGAAACAGCAAATGATGGAGAGGGGTGTATGGAAGCATCACCCCTAAATCGGAATTATCAGGAGCTACTCCCGAAAGTTGTCGATGCGCCCGTGCTAACACGATGGGACGGGCGGAAGATGTAAGGAGTTTTTCTTCTTCTGCTGATATATCAATCAAGGTCCTTGCCGTCTCAATGTCTTTCACCATCAAGGCAAACGGTTTTGCGTCGCGGAGCTTCCTCCTTCTAAGCTCCCATACTACTTTTTCGTTTTCAGCATCACACGCCAAATGATAACCGCCGATCCCTTTAATTGCGACGATGTGACCGGAACGAAGGAGATCTGCCGTTTTTTTAATCGCTTTTTCATCACTATGTATTTCTCCTTCCCACCACCGCAAATAATAATGAGGGCCACATTCGGGGCAGGCAGTTGGCTGTGCATGAAACCGGCGATCTGCCGGCGCATAATATTCAGTTGAACAAGCTAGACACATAGGCCACGCGTGCATCGTCGTATATGGACGATCGTATGGAAGACCTTTGATTACGGTATAGCGTGGACCGCAATCCGTACAATTGATGTAAGGATAAAGATAACGGCGGTTAACAGGTTCGAACATTTCGGATAAACATGCTGAACAAACTGTAAGATCAGCAGGAATTTGCACCGTAGGACGATCATGGCGTGTGCTTTCCAAAATTTCGAAATCAGACGCTCCTTGTATTGCTGCATCGTTGATTACTAGCTTAGTTATTTTGGCTGAAGCAGGGGGATGTTTGGTAAGTTCTTGAACAAATTGTTTGACAGCTGCCGCTTCCCCTTCCGCATGTATCTCTACTCCGCTTTCTCCGTTGCGCACCCATCCGCTAAGCTTCCATCGGTTTGCTAGACGAAAAACAAAGGGACGAAAACCAACCCCTTGTACAACACCAGAGATGTGAATACGTTGCGCAATTTTCATGATGTATCACCTACTTTATCTCTTCAGAAGATGGAGGTGCAACAATGCATCCGCGTCCGCTAACCCCAATTTGGATTACTCTCCTATCTTCGACTAAGACAGGAACCGTGCGTCCCCCCGTCAATGCAATGAGCTGTTTTAACGCTTTTTGATCTTCTTCCACATCATACTCGACAAATTCTTCTCCGTCCCATAGTAAACTTTCTCGCAATTCCCTCGTATAAGGACATCCTTTCGCCCCAAAGAGTTCCAGCATCTTGATTCACATCCTCCATAGAGAGATTATTTAATAACAATTCTCCATACTCTATTAGCAGATGCGTGGCAACGGGTCACCGATAAGCATATCGATCATTCGCGTACCTCCATACTGTGAGCGAGCCAGAACCACTTTATTTGGTTCTGATTGTATTTCACCGATGCGCTTTGCATCTTCTCCGCCAGGTACGCTTCGAAGCGTTTTTAATGCGATATCGGCGTATTCCGGTGAAACCACAGCGAGAAACTGTCCTTCATTGGCAATATGAAGGGGGTCCAATCCTAAAATTTCACAGGCACCGCGTACTGCCGGGCGTACAGGAATCGCCTCTTCATCGAGCATAACAGCCACCTGAGCATCCCGTGCTAATTCGTTCAATGCCGTAGCAACCCCGCCGCGGGTTGGGTCTCGTAACCATCGTAACCCCGGTGCCGCTGCTTCAATAATCGCCGATACAAACGGCCAAAGTGGACGCGTATCGGAAGTGAGATCGGCTTCCAAATCCAGTTCCCCTCTAGCTAATAGAACGGTAATCCCATGGTCTCCAATCGGACCAGATAAAATCACTTGGTCACCCGGTTGAACGTTTTTCGAAGAAAGAGAAACACGCGGATCGGTAAGGCCGATCCCAGCAGTAGTGATGAACAGACCGTCCGCTTTTCCGTGCTCCACTACTTTCGTATCGCCCCCTACCACAGGCACTCCAGCGCGTTTAGCTGCCTTTGCGATAGCTGCCGCTTCCCTTTCCAGCTCCGCTGTCGCCAACCCCGCTTCTAAAATAAGGGTAGTCACCAACGCCAGCGGTTTGGCTCCCCCCATCGCTAAATCGTTTATCGTTCCATTGACGGCAACTTCGCCAATGGACCCTCCTGGAAAGACACGCGGATTGACAACGAAGCTATCTGCCGTAAACGCTAATCGGCGCCCATCTATATCAATATATGACGCGTCACTTAATTCAATCGGCTTGTCCCCCATCATATAAGGAACTAATAGCCCTTCAATTAGTCTTCGGCTAGCTTTCCCACCGGCGCCATGAGCCAATTCAATGTAAGAATCAGAAAATTGTACTTTGGTAGTCTTCATATCCGTTCCTTCCTTTCTTCTTGATGCTATGATGATTAAAGTAGTTCAGACCAAATCTCCCAAAGCATATAACTACCGAAAAATAAACTGATGAACCCTGCTATTCCCTGAATTCGAAACCGTATCGTGTTTCTCTTCGCTACCATCGTAAGAGCCGGCGCAGCGATGAATAATGTCATTGCAAACATCCCAAGAACCGTTCCTAAACCAAAGACCAAAAGCCAAGAGATCGCCATTTCTATGCTTGGTGAAGCTTGCATGGCGAGTACAGCGACAGCGCCGCTTCCCGCAAGACCATGCACAAGGCCGAAGCCGAAAGTAATCCATTGTCTACGCTCTAATTTCAGCGTCGGGTGGCGATGGCCTGGGCGATGAAAATGCGCGTGAATCGTTTCATCATGCGAATGAACGTCAAAATGGACACGTTTTTTCATCAATTTCCAAAGCGTTGTTCCACCGAGCAAGATAAGAAGAATCCCTACTCCTGTGTCAACAAAGCTTTCAAACACCAGAGGAATTTCTAAATGAAAGATTATTAACGGCAGTCCAACAAAAGCGATTGGAATTATGTGACCTATCCCCCAAATAAAACCAAGCCAGGCCGCAGGCCAAAGTCTTCGTTCTTCGGAGACAAGAGTCGAAACAGCTACGACATGATCCGGGTCTAATGAATGACGAACCCCAAGAAAAAGAGCTACACCCAGCATTAAAAGCCAGTCCATAAAATTATCCCCTTTCTTTTTACTTACCCGCTGCCCCTTGCAAATGAACGTAATGGTAATAGGCAGCGCATGCCCCTTCCGATGACACCATGAGAGCTCCTACAGGATGTTCCGGAGTGCATTCTTTGCCAAACAGTTTGCATTGATGTGGTTTTAACAAACCTTTTAATACATCGCCACATTGTGCCATTTGCGGATCGTTTACCCGAGTTCCCCCGACTTGGAAACGAACCTCCGCATCCCACTTGGCGAATTCAGGACGCAATTTTAGCGCAGACTGAGAAATCGTACCAAGTCCTCTCCATTCGAAAAGAGGTCGAACTTCAAATACTTCCTTCATTACGTCAAGTGCCGAAATATTTCCTTCGGATGGAACGACACGACTATATTGATTTTCTACATCAAACCGCCCTTCCTTCATTTGTTTCACAAGCATAAGAATCGATTGCAATAAATCTAGCGGTTCAAAACCAGAGATGACTATTGGTTTTCGGTATTTTTTCGCGATAAATTCATAAGGATGGGCTCCGATTACCGATGAAACATGACCAGGTCCAATAAACCCATCAATGTACATATCAGGAGAATCCAAAATCGCCTGTATCGCCGGGACAATTAAGACATGATTAGAAAAAACGAAAAAATTGGACACATCCAGTTCACGAGCGCGCATCAGCGTCAATGCCGTTGACGGGGCGGTTGTTTCAAAACCAATTGCAAATAGCACAACTTGCCGATCAGGATGATCCATTGCGATTTTTAGTGCATCTAAAGGAGAATAAACCATACGGATATCGTGAACTGCACCCCTTAAAGTAGAGGTTGAAAAACCCCCTAATGGGCAACATTTACTTTAAGGGGTGATTTTTATGGCCAAAAAAGGGCAGAAGTTCCAAATATACACATTTGAAATGAAATTGGAAGCAGTAAAAATGAAAGAAGCTGGTTATACGAATGCTCAAATTAACGAAAAACTCGGCATAAAAGACAAAGACCGCTTGAAAGTATGGTGGAGAAAATATAAGAAAGATGGAGAAGCTGGTTTAATCGATAGAAGGGGCAGACGGAAAGAATATAAGGATCAAGATCGTTATGTTAGAAAATTAGAAATGGAGAATGCAATCCTAAAAAAGTATCTGGAGATTTTGAACAAGGAGGGAAGAAAATAAGGTTCCAGATAGTCGATCAATTCAGAGAAGATTACACAATAGAGGAACTATGCACGTTTCTAAAAGTATCCGTTTCAGGCTATTACAAGTACAAAAAGACTGCAGGTATTCAGAGAGACTCCTGGCTGAGCATGGCTTGAAATATGAACGGAACTATTGCATTTCCACGAAGGAACATTACCAAACGGAGAATGCACGCCAAGAGGCGGAAACTGCAAGCCGAGTGCCGGAAAGTGCAAGCTCAGTGTCGTAAAGTGCAAGCCAAGAAGCGGGAAGTGCAAGCCAAGAAGCGAGAAGTGCAAGCCAAGAAGCGAGAAGTGCAAGCCAAGAAGCGAGAAGTGCAAGCCAA